>CAISUK010000611.1 GCA_903888645.1 uncultured Pseudomonadota bacterium
CCGATCTGTCGGCCTCCACCTGGTAGCGGTACTCGGTCTCGGCGATCAGCACGCCGGCCAGGAAGGCGACAAGGGCCAGCGACAGGCCGGCGCGGTGGGTGAGGTAGGCGAGCCCCAGGGTGACCAGCAGGACATTGAGCACGAACAGTTCCGCCGACTTGCGCCTGGCCACGATGAAAAACCAGGCGCGCATCAGCCGCTGACCGAAGAAAAGCACGACGCCGAGGACTGCGCCAGCCTTCAGTAACGCACCCAACAGCGTTTCCGCCAAGGCATCGACCGGACCAGACAGCGCCGGGACCATGATCAAGAGAGGCACGACCGCCAGATCCTGGAGCAGCAGCACGCCAATGACCTCGCGGCCATGCTTGGCGTCGAGTTCCAGGCGATCGGTGAGTAGCCTGGAGAGCACGGCCGTTGACGACATCGCCAGGGTTCCACCCAAGGCGAAGCCGGCCTGCCAGGAAAGGCCTAAGGCGAACGCCGCCAGCATGGTCACCAACACGGTCAACAAGACTTGAAGCAGCCCGAGACCAAAGACGATGCGCTTCATGCTGTAGAGGCGTGGCAAGGAAAACTCGAGACCGATCGAGAACATCAGGAAGACGACGCCGAATTCGGCAAGACGCTGCGTTCCTTCAGTATCTGGAATCAAGTTGAGAGCGAACGGACCGATCGCCACGCCGACCATCAGGTAGCCCATGATGGGCGGCAGATTGAGCGAACGAAATACGACCACGATCAGCACCGCCGCAGCGAGCAGAAGCAGAACTATTTGCAGCGTGGTAGTCATCGCAATAGGTTCTGAATAGGCAGTGAGGCTGATAGGGGCATCGGATGGGGCTTTGATATAATCCGCCAATCATAATGGCATCGCCCGCCCGTGTCGTCTTTCGGGGCGGCCACTCTCATTCATCCATCATGAGTACGATCCCGAACCACAGTCGCATTCTCGAGCTTGCGCGTCGCGTATTGCGCATCGAAGCGGATGCCGTGGCAAGACTCGGCGAGCGACTTGACGGAGAATTCGTGCGGGCCGTGGAACTCATCCTCGCCTGCCACGGCCGGGTCATCGTCAGCGGTATCGGCAAATCCGGGCACATAGCGCGGAAGATAGCGGCGACGATGGCCAGCACCGGCACCCCCGCCTATTTCGTCCATGCCGCCGAAGCCGTTCACGGCGATCTAGGCATGATCACGCATGACGATGTGTTGATCGCATTGTCGAACTCCGGAGAGAACGACGAGCTGCTGACCATCGTGCCATTGGTCAAGCGTCAGGGCGGTCGGCTCATCGCCATCACCGGCAACCCGGCTTCCTCGCTGGCACGCGAAGCTGACGTCCATCTCGACGCCGGCGTTGCCGAAGAAGCCTGTCCGCTCAATCTCGCGCCTACAGCCAGCACAACCGCGGCCCTGGCCCTTGGCGACGCGCTCGCCGTGGCGCTGCTCGATGCGCGTGGCTTCGGCAGCGAAGACTTCGCCCGCTCTCATCCTGGCGGCATGCTCGGTCGCAAACTGCTCACTCACGTCGCCGATGTGATGCGGCCCGCTCCCGAGGTGCCTCTTGTCGCAGAGAAGACCTCGATTCCGGAGGCGCTTGTGGCCATTTCACGCGGCGGTCTGGGCATGACCGCGGTGCATGACGACAGTGGCAGGATCAGCGGTATTTTCACGGATGGCGATTTGCGCCGAGCCATCGAACGCCATGGCGATCTGCGCCAGATCGCAGTCGCCACCGCCATGACGAGAGCGCCGCGCGTCATTGAGGCCGGTCGATTGGCCGTGGAAGCCGTCGAGATGATGGAGCAGCATCGGATCAACCAATTGCTGGTCGTCACTGCCGACGGCAGCCTGCTTGGCGCACTCAACATGCACGATCTGTTTCGCGCCAAGGTGGTCTGATGCGCGAGTTGCTCCTTCTGGTGCAGGATCCAGTCGAACCCGCATATTTCGAGTGGTCATGATGAAATCCGGTGGCGTCGCCCTGTTTCCCCTGGCCCTCGTGGCGTTTCTGGCAGCGCTGACGTTCTGGCTTGAGCGTGCGATCCAGAGCGAAGCGGGTAATCGCGACGGCAAGGGGCGTCACGATCCGGATTTCATCGTCGATAACTTTGCGCTGCGCCGATTCGATGTCAATGGCACACTTCAGTATTCTGCGGTCGCGCCGAAAATGGTTCATTTCGCCGACGACGACAGTACGGTTATCCAAGTACCAAAATTTACCTTTTACCGGATGCCGATGATGTATCTCGGCGCACAGGAAGCCTGGATGGACAAGGACGGCAAGGAAGTGCGTTTGACGGGTGACGTTCGCGGTGTTCGCGCAGCGAACGGCGACACACCGGAAGCCATCTTCACCAGCGCTATCATAACCATATTCCCCGACGACGAGCGGGCCCGTTCGAACACCAGAACCACTTTTATCGAGGAACACAGCAATGTCGCGGGCGACAGCTTCGAGGCCGACAACAAGCAAAAGACCTTTGCCTTGGCCGGGCGGGTCCGCGGCATTTTCTATCGCGACAAAGCGCATTGAAAGGCGCCGATGAGACACCCTGCCGAATCAATCGCCATCTGCCTCGCCGCGGTAATTCTGCTCCCGGCGGCCCATGCGGAGAGAGCCGACCGAGACAAACCTGCCAACCTTGAGGCCGACCGCGTCACAATGGACGACCTCAAGAAGGTTTCCGTCTTCGAGGGTAATGTCCAACTGACTCAGGGAACGCTGGTGATCCGTTCAGACAAACTGGTCGTAACCCAGGATGCTCAGGGGTTCCAGACGGGCATCGCCACTACAGGGCCAGGGGGGCTCTCGCATTTTCGTCAAAAGCGCGAGGCCAGGGAAGAATATGTCGATGGCGAAGCTGAACGCATCGAGCACGACGCCCGTGGCGAAAAGACGCAGTTTTTTGGTCGGGCCCATGTCAAGAGCGGTCTCGACGAAGTTCGCGGCAGTTACGTCGCCTATGATGCCAAGACCGAGAATTATCTCGTCACCAATACGGTCGGGAGCGCGGCGCCAGCCGCCGACAGCCGTGTCCGCGCGGTCATTCAGCCGAAGACCAGGGAAGGCAAGGATGCGCCAAAAAGCGCCGTTCCAGCAGGCCGTCCGGCCGATCTTGCACCGCTGAAGGCCTCGCCGGAAATCACCAAGCCACGCCAGGACTGACGACAATGACTTATGAAAATATGATCGTGGAAACGCGCGACAAGGTCGGTTTGATCACGCTCAACCGTCCAAAGACGCTGAACGCGCTCAACGATGCACTTGTCGACGAAATTGGCGCTGCACTCGACGGGTTCGAGGCCGACGACAATATCGGTGCCATCGTCATTACTGGCTCCGAAAAAGCCTTCGCCGCTGGCGCAGACATCCAGGCAATGAGGAATTTCAGCTACATGGATGCCTACAAGAACAATTTCATCACGCGCAACTGGGATCGCTTGAGGACTTGTCGCAAACCGGTGATCGCAGCGGTCGCAGGCTACGCGCTTGGCGGCGGCTGCGAACTGGCGATGTCGTGCGACTTCATCATTGCCGCTGATAACGCCCAGTTCGGACAACCGGAGGTCAAGCTGGGAACACTTCCCGGCGTCGGCGGAACGCAGCGCCTGCCGCGCGCCGTGGGCAAGGCAAAAGCAATGGACATGTGCCTTACCGCACGGATGATGTCGGCAGCGGAAGCAGAACAGTCCGGCCTCGTCGCCCGTGTCGTCACCCCCGACAAATTGCTTGACGAAGCGCTTGCCGCGGCCAGAACGATTGCTTCGTATTCGTTGCCAGTTGTCATGATGATCAAGGAGTCGGTCAACCGCGCCTTTGAAACTTCCTTGGCGGAAGGACTGCTGTTCGAGCGGCGTGCCTTCCACGCGGCATTTGCTACGGATGACCAGAAGGAAGGAATGGCCGCGTTCGCCGAGAAACGCAAGGCGGCGTTCAAGAACCGTTAGCCTCCGGTCACGACAAAGTGTTGGTTGTTCGGCCGGAATTCTGCGAAGGTCAGGTGTACTGTGTGCCGAGGTAGCGAACTGCGACCCCCGGTGCCACTGATTTCGAACTTCGCTTTTCGCATAGTGCGCCACACCATTTTCTAACTCAATTGATGGTTTATGGTTGTCATTATTCATGATAAGCATATGTGTTAATGGACTTATTTCGA
>CAISUK010000612.1 GCA_903888645.1 uncultured Pseudomonadota bacterium
AGTCCGACCAATAGCGGTGGTGCGACTTGCACGAGTGCGCCGATCGCGATGATGCTGGAAATCGCGTTGGTGACGCTCATCAGCGGGGTATGCAGGGCAGGTGTGACGTTCCACACCACCATGTAACCGACGAAGCAAGCGAGCACGAACACGGTGAAGTGGCCGAGAAATGCGGGAGGTGCGAAAGCGCCGATCAGCAGGAAAAGCAGGGCGGCGGCAGAAAATATGGCTGCCGTCTTTCCTGCCGAAGCTGGTGCGCCACCACTGCCGTGACCGTGTGGAGCCGGCGCTGGTTTAGCAGCAACAGCCGGTTTTGGTGCAGCCATTTTCAGCGGAGGAGCAGGCCAGGTGATTTCGCCCTCCTTGATGACCGTCAGTCCGCGAATGGCATCGTCTTCCATGTTGACGTTGATGATGCCGTCTTTCGTTTTGCACAACTCTTCAGTCAGACGGAACAGATTGGTGCCATACAGGGTGGAAGATTGCTTGGCTAAACGGCTGTTCAAGTCGGTGTAGCCGACGATAGTCACGCCGTATTTCACCACGGCCTTGCCAGCTTCTGTCAGTTCGCAATTGCCGCCGCGTTCGCCCGCCATATCAACGATGACGCTACCCGGTTTCATGCTCTTCACCATTTCTGCAGTGATCAGCATAGGGGCCGGGCGGCCTGGGATCAGTGCCGTGGTGATGATGATGTCCACTTCACGGGCTTGCTTGGCATACATCTCGCGTTGCGCCTGTAAGAATCCTTCGGACATGACCTTGGCATAGCCGCCGCCACCGCCGCCTTCTTCTTCATATTCAACTTTGACGAATTCGCCGCCCAAGGATTTAACCTGATCGGCGACTTCGGCACGGGTATCGTTGGCGCGTACGATCGCGCCCAATCCCGCAGCGGTACCGATGGCAGCCAGTCCTGCTACACCGGCGCCTGCGATAAATACCTTGGCGGGTGGCACTTTGCCTGCTGCCGTAATTTGGCCATTAAAAAAGCGTCCAAAGGCGTTGGCAGCTTCGATGACTGCGCGATAACCTGCGACACCGGCCTGAGAAGTCAATGCATCCATCTTCTGAGCGCGGGACAATTGGCGCGGCAGTGCGTCGATAGCTAGCACGGTTGCCTTTTTGGCAGCCAGTTGTTGCATCAATTCGGGATTTTGCGCAGGCCAGATGAATCCGATCAAGGTGATCCCTGTACGCATCATTTCAACTTCAGCGCTGGAAGGTACGGTGACCTTGAATACGATATCCGATTCAGCCCATATTTGGGCCGCGCCAACAACGATTTCAGCTCCCGCAGCGCGGTAAGCTTCGTCACTGCAATTTGCCGCGTCCCCTGCACCTGATTCGACAGCGACAGTGAAGCCCAGCTTAATGAGCTTCTCTACGACCTCAGGTACCGTCGCGACGCGCTTCTCGCCTGCAAGCGTCTCCGCAGGAATGCCTATACGCATCTTTATTTCTCCTCTTGTGTCAGCCAGGGATACATTCGGCATAGCGCCATTAGAATGTACATAAAAC
>CAISUK010000613.1 GCA_903888645.1 uncultured Pseudomonadota bacterium
CACATATCCATAACCCCACACGCCATCGCCACAGCCTCCAGCACTCCCAATCGATTCTCCATCACATCGCTATTCCAGAATCGCAATACCCTGAATCCTTGCGCCACTAGCCAACGATCATGTTCACGGTCGTAATCTTCACGTTCAGCATGCTGTCCTCCATCAAGCTCTACAACGATGCGCTTTTCAAAACAGACGAAATCGACCACATAATCGCCGATTGGCTGCTGGCGCTTGAACTTCAGACCGGCAAAACGATGGCCACGGAGTTCATTCCAGATTATTCGTTCTGCATTGGTCAGGGATGTGCGTAGTTTTCGGGCGAATTCGCGTGGCTGCATGTTTAGTCGCCCCCTCTCGCCTACGCCTCTCCCGCGAGGGGCGAGGGGAAACTGGTCAGGCAAATTCACGGGCTTCGCCCGATCCGAACAGGTTGCTGGTGCAGCGGCCGCACAACTCCGGATGCTCCGCATCGTGACCGACATCGTCGCGCCAGTGCCAGCAGCGGCCGCACTTGGCATGCGCGGTCGGGGTCGCGATGACAGCTTCGGCACCGGCGTCGGTAGCGCGCACCAATGTCGTTTTCGAACAGATCAGGACAAAGCGCAAATCGTCTTCCAGCACCGCCAGCGACTCGTACCTTGCGCCGCTGGCGCGAATTTCGACTTCGGCTTGCAACGACGAACCGATACCGCCGGTGGTACGAAGATCTTCGAGCACCTTGCTGACTTCGCCGCGGACTTCGCGAATCTGCCGCCAGCGCGCCAGCAATTCCTCTTCGCCGTTCTGGACGGGCAATATATACCAGGTACCGAGCATGACGCTGTCGTCAGGGTCGCCGCTCAGCAGTTGCCAGATTTCCTCGGCAGTGAATGAGAGGATGGGCGCCATCAAGCGAGTGACGGCTTGCAAGATGTGCCACAGCCCGCTCTGCGCCGAACGACGGGCGCGCGAGTCGACGGCGGCAGTGTAAAGGCGGTCCTTGAGGATATCGAGATAGAAGGCGCCGAGATCTTCGGAACAGAAGTTCTGCAAGGCCTGGACGACTTTGTGGAATTCGAAGCGCGCGTAATCGTCGGTCGCCTGCGTCTGCAATTGGCGTGTCAAAGCCAGTGCGTAGCGGTCCACCTCCAGCCATTCGCCGACAGGTAGCATTTGCGTCCGGGCATCAAAGTCGGCGGTATTGGCCAGCAGGAAACGCAGCGTATTGCGCAGGCGGCGATAGACCTCGACGACGCGATCGAGAATTTCCTTTGAGATCGACAGTTCGCCGGAATAGTCAGTCGCTGCAACCCACAAGCGCAATATTTCTGCGCCGAGGCGGTCAGAGACTTCCTGTGGTGCGACGACGTTGCCTTTCGACTTGGACATCTTCATGCCCTTGCCGTCGACGGCGAAACCGTGCGTCAGAAGCGCCTTGTACGGAGCGCGGCCGTCGATGGCGCAACCGGTCAAGAGGGAGGAATGGAACCAGCCGCGATGCTGATCGGATCCCTCCAGATAGAGGTCGGCCGGATAGGCGCTTTCTGCCTTGTGCGAGCCGCGCAGGACGCTCCAGTGGGTGGTGCCAGAATCAAACCAGACATCGAGCGTGTCGCTCATCTTGTGGTATCGGTCAGCCTCGTCGCCAAGCAGGTCCTTGGCATCGAGCGAGAACCACGCCTCTATGCCGCTCTGTTCGATACGTAACGCAACTTGTTTGAGTAATTCGCTGGTGCGCGGATGCAACTCGCCGCTTTCCTTGTCGAGAAAGAAGGGGATCGGAACACCCCACTTGCGCTGCCGCGAGATGCACCAATCGGGACGGTTGGCGATCATGGCAGCCAGCCGCGCTTTGCCCCAATTGGGGTAGAACTGCGTTTCGTCGATGGCCCGTAACGCGGTTTGGCGCAGGGTCGATTCGTGTTCGCCATCCATCCGTACGAACCACTGCGTCGTGGCGCGAAAGATGATCGGCGACTTGTGCCGCCAGCAATGCGGATAGCTGTGCAATAGCTTGCCGTGTTTGAGCAGCAGCGCTTTGAGTTCGAGCGTCTCAATCACCTTCGGGTTCGCCTGCCAGACCGACAACCCGGCGAAAAGTAGCGTCGAGGCGAGGAACTTGCCGTCATCGCCAACCGGATTGTCGATCGGCAGTCCGTACCGTTGGCCGACGTAGTAGTCATCGACGCCATGCGCCGGCGCGGTATGAACAAGTCCGGTACCGGCTTCGAGAGTCACGTGGGTACCGAGAATCAACGGCACATTGCGATCCTGGAACGGGTGCTGCAATTGCAGATATTCAAGTTTGGCACCGGCACAACTGGCAATGACATTGCGCTGTTGCAGGCCATAACGATCGAGGCATGAAGAGGCCAATTCACGAGCGAGGATGAGCAGACCTTTCTCGGTTTCGATCAGGTCATAAATGAATTCCGGATGGGCGCTAACCGCCTGGTTAGCCGGCAGCGTCCATGGCGTCGTGGTCCAGATGACGACATATGCCGGATGCTTGATGCCGACGCCAAAGGCGGCGCGCAACGCGTCCGCATCGACCACCGGAAAAGCGACGTCGATGGCGTCTGAGCTTTTGTCTTCGTACTCGACCTCGGCTTCGGCCAAGGCGGAACGGCAATCGAGACACCAGTTGACCGGTTTCAGGCCGCGATAGACGTGGCCTTTTTCCAGCATCTTGCCGAGAGCGCGAATCTCGTCGGCTTCCGCCTGGAAAGCCATCGTCATATACGGGTTGTCCCAGTCGCCCAACACGCCGAGGCGAATGAAATCCTTCTTCTGTCGTTCGACTTGCTCGGCGGCATAACTGCGCGACAGCGCCCGCACCCTGTCGGCAGCGATGCCCTTGCCATGCTGCTTTTCGATCTGGATCTCGATTGGCAGCCCATGGCAGTCCCAACCCGGCACGTAGGGCGCGTCGAAACCGGCCAGCGTCTTGGAACGGACGATGATGTCCTTGAGAATCTTGTTGACCGCGTGGCCGATATGGATGTCGCCATTGGCATAAGGCGGGCCATCGTGCAGGACAA
>CAISUK010000614.1 GCA_903888645.1 uncultured Pseudomonadota bacterium
AAAGGCGGTTGCCGCCCCAACGAGAACGTTAATCCAGCATCGAAGGGCCTTTCTGGACACCGGCCTGCGCCGGTGTGACGTGCATTGACGAGCAGGAAACAGCGTTATTCGTATGCCGAAGGCCTAAGATAGCGCCATTGGACCCTGGCCCTTTTAGCTTTCTTTAGCTTTATGCGTTGAGGGGATGCGGTCCGGCAGAATTCGATTCGAGCCTGAACCCTTAGCCCGCCTCGACCTACCCCGGCGAATGTGTCTTGAGCCAGTCGCGCAGCGCTGCATTCATGCGCGTTTGCCAGCCTGGACCGGCAGTGCGAAAAGCCGTCAGCACATCGTTGTCGAAACGGATGGCGACTTGTTCCTTGTTACCACTGCCCGGTGGCCGACCGCGCAGCTTGCGGCTGGCCTCGAGCGCTTCGTGCAGTTCCGAAGCCGTGGCCGGGCGCTCGTCTTCATCCTTGCCATCCCAGACAAAATCCTGCGCTGGCGGAACTGCGCGCACTGCTGTCAGCACTTCCTTACGAGTCATCGCATTCGTTTTCGAGCCACGCATCGTACACCTCGCGTTCCATTTTGCTTGCATGACGGAAGCTGATCACGCACGTTGCACTGCCGCGCTCGGTGTGTATCACCGTCAGTACCGCCAAGAACCCCAGTGCATATGAAACAGACATTTGTCGGGCCTCTCCTTGACGCGCCACCGAAATATCCAGTCGATAGCGCGAGTCGAGTACTTCGCCAACATCCGAGAAATCGAGCCCATGCTTTGCGATGTTTGCTTGCCGCTTTGCCTCATCCCAAGTGAACCGCGTTTTCATGCGAATTATTGTAGATGCGTTAATGCTTCGTATCAAGCCTTTCTGTGTGGCCGATTCTCAATTTCGGGAAGCGTTTCGCCGTCCAAGGTAAACCGGACCGGGCGCCATTCTCCCCATCCCGCTTGTGACGGGATGGGGTTGGTTTGTGACTACAGCCTCGATGGGTTGAGGGGAAGAGGTTTGGCAGGATTTAACTCGAGCCTGACCCCTTTCGCCTTTCTTGGACTCGCTGGCCCCTTTGTCTCGGCTGACGCCGAAACGCCGAGGTCACCGGGGGAGCGCCGCAGGCGCGAAGGCCGTGTGAACCACCGAATTGGCAACATGATCAAAGCGCCGCGATAAATTCTTCAGGGTAAACGTCGGCCTGACGGGGTACCCCGGAAAGGGTTCCGACCTTGATTTCGCTATGCATTGGATCTACGCAACCCGTTGAACCGCGCCGCATGATAACGTGGCTGCCAGAATGGCGAACCTTCAAGAACAGCCGTTCCAGTGCCCTGATTGCGGCTGCCCCGGAGATGCGGGGTAGCCTTGGGCATGAGCACGAACGCTGAACATTGTCACCAAGGGATGCCCTGGAGATGGAAGAGGAAACTCAGAAAGGTAGAGTGTGGTTGCTTCAGTCAGATTTGCAATCGCCTCTTCAACTGTTTCTCCTTGGTTTGTGGTTCCCGTTTCAGGATTCAGAGCGATATATCCACCTTCTTCGGCGTGAGTGAGAACAGCGGTAAGTTCCATGACTTTGCTCATACGAAAATGCTAATTGTCGCGCAATCTCGATACTGATGCCCAAAGCAGCCAATCACTCCAACTTATGGCACAGCTAAGCCATTGTCAAGGAGTTGAGTGCCGTCGGAATCGGACCTTGAGTCCAAGGTCCAATGGCGCAATGATCGGTGCCTTAAAAAAGAATCCCCACCCCGCTTGTGACGGGTTGGGGATTGGTTTGCGACGTACAGTCTCGATGCGTTGACGCGAAGAGGTCTGGCAGGATTTAAGCCGAGCCTGACCACTTTGTCACTTTGGCAGACCCCTTGGTCACGGAATTGCATTGAGATTGGTGGCCAGAAAAGATTCGACCAGACGGTAGAAAGAAAACCTGTTTGCCGACAACATCAACCCATGTCCCTCGCCCGAAAAGGTATGCCATTCGAAACTCTTGCCCGCCGCCTTAAGCGCGTCGCGCATTTTTTCGCCATGAGCGATCGGTACCCGGTAATCGTCAGTTGCGTAGGCGAGCAGAACTGGTGCTTTGATCTTTCTTGCCTGTTCAATCGGCGAAGTGGCCGCGAACTGAGCAGCGAGGATCTCCGGATCGCCGATTAGTTCTTTCATACCGAAGTCTGCCCAAAGGGAGTCGGCAAAATCGGACCAGCCGATGCTGTACATGAGCCTTATGTCGCTGACGCCGGCCATGTCAATACCGCATCGGTAGAGATCGGGATCCTTGGCCAAGCCGATGAGCGCCGCGTAGCCCCCATAGCTAGCACCCATTATGC
The DNA here is from genome assembly GCA_903888645.1 of uncultured Pseudomonadota bacterium. GTDB lineage: Bacteria > Pseudomonadota > Gammaproteobacteria > Burkholderiales > Rhodocyclaceae > CAISUK01. Next base: position 2,315 of record CAISUK010000614.1, read on the forward strand.
ATACCCGGCTGGCGTCAATGACGCCTTGTTGGGCAAGGTATTGAATACCATCGGTCAAGTCATCCTGCATCGACAGACCCCAGACTTTCCATCCGGCGCGGAACAGGCGATCGCCGAATCCCCCGGAACCGCGGAATTGCGGTTGCAGAACCGCGTAGCCTCGGCTTGCCAGAAACTGGACCTCGGGATTGAATCCCCAGAAATCGCGAACGAAATATGGACCGCCGTGAACCAGCACAACCAGCGGTGGCTTGTTCGTTGCAACGCCAGGCGGTTTGGTCAGATACGCGGGGATGCGCATCTTGTCGCGCGCCTCATACCGAATCATCCGTGTCTCGGCCATCCTTTCCTGAACGATCTCTGGACGAATCGTCAATTGCTCTGCGAGACTGCGTTTCTGAGTGTCGTAAATGTAATAACGGCCGGGGTCGCGATCCGAGTACGAAAACACCAGCAGTCGCGACCGGATGTTGCCACTGAGCGAATTGACCTGTCCGGGCAGGGCAGCGTCGATACT
>CAISUK010000615.1 GCA_903888645.1 uncultured Pseudomonadota bacterium
CGGAAGCGACATCCCCTCTTGGGTTGCCCGCTGGCGGCCTGACCCGGTCTGGGCCGAACGAGCTGTAGTCAACCATGAGGACTTGCCCCTGCTCTTTGCCAATGCCGAGTACCGCGCCTGGATTGCCAATGTTGAAGACTGCCTCAAAGGCGACGGCGATATCTCATCGCGACCGCTGAATCACCAAGACTCCCGGCTCGGTGCCTGGCTGGAAACCAAGGGTCTGGTTCGCCATGGCGCGCGACTGGTTTTCCCATCCATCCAGAGGCTGTACCGCCAGGGGTATGTACTGGCGGATGAATTGTTCGAGCTCAAGACCCAGGACCGAACTCCCGAGGCATTGGCGAGACTGGGCGAGCTCCATCGTCTGCGGGATGCCTTGCTTGAACAGTTGAACGCGTTGATACAGGAAACGCGGCGCTAGGGCAAAGCGGGGTTGCGCTGACACGGACATGGTGCGATTTTTTCCGAATTTGGCTGGAATAGCCTTGGGTTCGGTACTACTTGTGACAATCGCCACCAAGCAGATTCAGTCGGTTTGCCTGACGAAGGATAATTCGGCATGAGCGATCGCTCCGCACCGGCACCGGTGTCGCCGCGAACCGCTTTCGCCTGGTGGTTGAAACTCGGCTTCATCAGCTTCGGCGGCCCGGCCGGACAGATCGCCGTCATGCATCAGGAACTGGTTGAAAAGCGCCGCTGGATTTCCGAGCGGCGCTTCCTGCACGCCCTCAACTACTGCATGCTGCTGCCTGGCCCGGAAGCGATCCAGTTGGCCACCTACATTGGCTGGGTGATGCATGGCATTCTCGGTGGCGTCGTCGCCGGCCTGCTGTTCTTTCTGCCTTCCTTTGTATTGCTGGTTGGCCTGGGCTGGATCTACGTGGCTTACGGCCAGGTGCCAGCGATCGTCGGCATTCTCTGGGGAATCAAGCCGGCGGTGGTGGCAGTCGTACTCTTTGCCGCCTGGCGGATCGGTTCGCGTGCCCTGAAGAACAGCGTGTTGTGGGCCATGGCCGGTGCCGCCTTCATCGCCATTTTCGCCTTCGACGTGCCTTTTCCGGCCATTGTCCTCGCCGCCGGGTTGCTCGGCGCGATCGGTGGCAAGCTGGCTCCCGAGCGATTCCGTACCGGTGGCGGCCACGGCAAGGCTGGCCTATCCTACGGTCCGGCCATCATCGACGACGACACGCCGTCGCCGCCGTGGGCGCGCTTTTCGTGGTCCAGGGTACTGTTGCTGAGCGGCATCGGCCTGGCCCTCGGCGCTAGCCTGCTGGGGCTGCTGGCGGCGCGCTGGGGCTGGCAGGGCGCACTGGCGCAAATGGGCTGGTTCTTCACCAAGGCGGCGCTGCTCACTTTCGGCGGCGCCTACGCCGTGCTGCCCTACGTATTCCAGGGGGCAGTCGAGCAATACCAGTGGCTTAGCGCGCCGCAGATGATGGATGGACTGGCGCTCGGCGAAACGACGCCCGGGCCGCTGATCATGGTGGTGACTTTCGTTGGTTTCGTCGGCGGCTGGACGAAGAATTTGTTCGGCGGCGAAGCACTGTTCGTCAGCGGTCTGGCCGGTGCCACGGTCGCCACTTTCTTCACCTTTCTGCCGTCCTTCATCTTCATCCTGGCCGGCGGCCCGCTGGTCGAGGCGACCCACGGCGAAATCAGATTCACCGCGCCGCTGACCGGCATCACGGCGGCGGTGGTCGGCGTCATTGCCAATCTCGCGGTTTTCTTTGCTGCCCACGTTTTATGGCCGCAAGGCAGGGCGGGGACGATCGATCTTGTGTCTGCGTCAATCGCACTCGCCGCGGCACTTGCCCTGTTTCGCTTCAGGATCGAAATCATTCCGGTGATTGCCGTCTGCGCCTTGCTCGGGCTTGGGCGCGGACTGGTTGCATGATGACCAGCGTAAAGGCTGGCCGCTTCGCCATATTCCTTTGGCATATTACTTTCGTGCAACGGTCGCCCCAATGGTACCCGCAACGGACGGCGGCGCCGACGCGCGGCAAGTATAATCAGGCCATGGGCCATCGATTGACGAAGATCTACACGCGCACCGGCGACGCCGGCACTACCGGCTTGGGCGATGGCTCGCGGATCGGCAAGGCTTCGCTGCGCATTGCCGCCCTCGGCGACATCGACGAAGTCAATTCCCTGCTCGGCGTCGTTCTTTGCGAAGACCTGCCAAACGACGTACGCGAACTGCTGAGCGGGATCCAGCACGACTTGTTCGACCTCGGCGGGGAAATCTCGGTACCGGGCGCGGCCTTTCTCGGCAAGGGACAACCGGCGCGTCTGGAAGCAGCGATCGACCATTACAACGCCGATCTCGCGCCGCTCAAGGAATTCATTCTGCCCGGCGGTTTGCGCGCCGCCGCCTTGATGCATCTGGTCCGCACTGCATGTCGGCGCGCCGAGCGTGCCGTGGTGGCCCTGGCGCAGCAAGAGGCGGTATCGGAAACCGGCCGGCAGTATCTCAATCGCCTCTCGGATCTGCTCTTCGTGCTCGGCCGCCACCTCAACAAGGTCAGCGGCGCTGGCGATATTCTCTGGCAAAAAAGCAAGAACACCTGATCGCGCATAGACACATTGACGCATTAAGCGCCGCTTAAGAAGCCAGCGTTAATCTGCGCGCGGTAGTCAGATCGGGCAGCATCCGGAAAACCAAGTCTGATTGAGGCGACTGGTTTTTCCCCGGGCTACATGGCATCAATGATTGCGGAGTCACTTATCCCATGCGCATCCTGCTCGTTGAAGACGATCCACTGCTCGGCGATGGCCTTGCCGCCGGCCTGCGCCAATCCGGCTTCGCCGTCGACTGGTTGAAAGACGGTGAATCGGCGGACGTGGCGCTGAAGACCGAGCCATTCGATCTGCTGGTCCTGGATCTCGGCCTGCCCCGACTGGCCGGCATGGAGGTCCTGAAAAAGTTACGTGGCCGTGGCAACGCCATGCCGGTACTGATTCTCACCGCCCGCGACGCCACGGCGGACAAGGTTGCCGGACTCGACAGCGGCGCCGACGACTACCTGGTCAAGCCGATCGACCTCGACGAATTGGCGGCGCGCGCCCGCGCGCTGGCCAGGCGGAGCGCCGGACGGGCGGTGCCGTTGATAGAGCACGGTTCGCTGAGCGTCGACCCGGCGGCGCACAAAGTGATGGTCGATGGCGCCGCCGTGGACTTGTCCACCCGCGAATTCGCCATCCTCGAAGCGCTGCTCGACAATGCCGGCCGGGTACTGACGCGGGCTCAGCTGGAAACCCATGTGTACGGCTGGACCGCCGAACCGGATAGCAATGCCGTCGAGGTTCACATCCATCATCTGCGCCGCAAGCTCGGTGGCAACCTGATCAAGACGCTGCGCGGCGTGGGCTACATGATCGACAAACTCTCGTGACCGGCAACTCAACTACCGCCTGGTTCTCGCTGCGCCGACGCCTGCTGATCAGCCTGCTCGGCGGTCTCGGCGCGCTGTGGCTGGTCACCATGGTCTGGAGCTATGTCGACACCCATGACGAGATCGACGAGATCTTCGATGCGCAGTTGGTCCAGGCAGCGCAGCAGGCCATGGAACAGCATCTTCATTTCAGCCGCCGCGAAGCCCGGCACCGCGACAAGATTGAGGATGACGGCCTCAGCGAACGCGGCAGCGAGGGCGAAGACGACAGGAAGGAAAAGCGCGAGCCGCGCCTGGCACACCGCTACCAGCAAAACATCGCGCTGCAGATCTGGGACCGCAGCGGCAAGCTCATGCAGCGCTCGCCGAACGCGCCCGAGACGCCGCTGGCGGCTGTCGATGGCTTCAGCGAGGGCAGTCGTGGCAGCGAACGCTGGCGCTATTTCGGCGAGTGGAGCGACGACGGCAACTGGCGCGTCGTCGTCGGCGAGAATCACGTCGTCCGTGGCGAACTGATCGGCAAGATTGCCGCGCATCTGTCGTTGCCGCTGCTGATCGGTCTACCCCTGACGGCCCTTTGGATCGGCGTGGCGCTGACCCGCGGCCTGGCCCCGCTCACCGAAGTGACCAGTGAAATCACTGCACGCGGGCCAGAGCAACTCGATGCTTTACAGCCGCAACATGCGCCCGTCGAAATTCGCCCGCTCGTGGAATCGCTCAACGCACTGCTGGCGCGACTGGCTCGGGCGATCGAAGGCGAACGTCGTTTCACCGCCGATGCCGCGCACGAATTGCGCACGCCATTGGCCGGGCTGCGCGCGCAAGCGCAGGTGGCACTGCGGGCAACTGACGACGTAACGCGCAAACATGCGCTCGAACAGGTACTTACCGGCACCAGCCGCGCTGCCCGCCTGATCGACCAGTTACTTACCCTGGCACGGCTTGATCCAACACGAGCCGCCACGCAGGCCAACCTGTCCGATCTCGCCGCAGTGGCCGCCGACGTTTGCGCCGAGTTGGGCGCCAGCGCGGTGAGCCGCGACATCGCCCTGACGCTCGATGCCGAAGGCATGGCAAGGGTCGCCTGTGCGCCTGAATGGCTGCGGATATTGACGCGCAATCTGGTGGACAACTCACTCCGCTATACGCCGCTCGGCGGCAGCGTGCGCGTCATCGTCGCCAGCGCTCCTGGTTCGACGTCGCTGCAAGTGATCGACAGCGGCCCGGGCATCCCGGTCGCGGATCGTGCCATCGTCTTCGAGCGTTTTCGCCGCCTGGCCGGTCAGGAAGTCGAAGGCAGCGGTCTCGGCCTTTCCATCGTCGCCCGCATCGCCGAACTGGCTGGTGCAACCATTGCGCTGGGCGATGGCGATGGGGGCACCGAGGGCGGCAAGGGTTTAGCGGTGACTATCGAATTTCCGTCGCCCCCAGCATCCTGAGCTATCCTCGTTTTTCCAACTCAAACGAGGTGCAGGCCGATATTGACGGCGACGATCCGGTGGCCAAGCAGGGCAATACTGCCGCGGCGGCGATTGTCCCCGGTGTTGCTGAACTCGAAGGCATAGACTCGCCGCAACACCATGCGGCCTTCTTCATTGCGTTGCAGCCACAGGCTGGCGATGGCGACCGTGTCGTCAAGCAGTTGCAAGCTTTCCGCTTCGCAGGTGATCCGCGCTGCACGGATGGCGGCGTCCCGCGCCTTGAGACTATCAAACCAGAGCCAGGCCAGAGCGGCGAGGACAACGAGGCTGATCGATTCAAACATCGCTGCCTGGCTGGTCTTTCGCGCTATGGCTTGATGCTGGTCACCCGCCCTTGACCGAGCCACTGCATCAGCTCGTTGCTGACATGGCGCAAGCGCTGGTTGAGTAGCAGGATGAGTTCCATCAGCAGTTTGATACCGATCCGCGACTCGTCGGCAATGATGCGCGACATGGTTTCGCGATCCAGTACCGCAAACAGCAGCGACCCCATGGATATGCAGCTGGCAAAACGCGGCTCGCCATCGACCAGCGACATCTCGCCCAATATCTTGCCTGGGCCTGCCAGCCCGACGCGCACCGGCAAATTGGTGACCGGGTCGACCTTGAGTATCTCTACCGTGCCATCGAGCAGCAACATCATGAAGTCGCCGTCATCGCCCTCGCGGATGATCTCGGCGCCGCCAGGCGCTCGATAACAGCGCAAATACGGCGCCAGGCGAGCGAGTTCTCCGGCCTCGAAATCCTCGAACAACCGGATATGCGCAACGATGGCGCCAATGCGCTCGATATAAGGCACGGCATCGCCCAAGTACTCAAAGCTGGGGAAACGGTTGGTATCGCTGACACTCATGTCTGACTCCCAGGTTGATTCCCGGTAATTGGCGATTATATGACACCGCCGAGCAGCAGGAAGACCAGACTCAGCCAGCCGATAAAGACCAGGATCAAGTGCGGGTCGCTCAGCAGTTCCTGTGCCGGATCGCCGCCGCCGCCGCGCCGATGCAAAAGGAACAGATAACGGAACATGCCGTAGAGAACGAACGGCAACGTGTAGATGAGTCCTGCCGTACCGTGCAGGGCGATGGTTTCCGCGCTCACTGTATATAGACTGTAAGACACCAGGGTGCCGGCGGCGGCCACGGTGATGAACTGATCGAGCAGCGCCGGCGAATAGTGTTCGAGCACCCGACGGTGACCGCCGCTGTCTTCGGCCAGCGCCAGAAGTTCGGCGCGGCGCTTGGCAAAGCCGAGAAAGAGGGTCAGCATCAGACCGCACAACAGCAGCCATTGCGACGGCGCAATACCCAGCCCGAGAGTACCGACCAGCAGACGCAGCATGAAACCAGCGGCAATGATGAATACATCGAGAATGACGATGTGCTTCAGACCAAGTGTGTAGCCGATGTTCATCAGCAGATAGGCGACGAACAGCCAAGGCGCCTGACCGCTCCGCGTGAAGGCGAGCAAGAGGCCGCCGCCAAGACAGACGGCGGCCAGCGTCAACGCTGCCTTTACCGACACCGTGCCGCTGGCCAGCGGTCGCAGCCGTTTTTTCGGATGCTGACGGTCACGCTCGCGATCGATCAGGTCATTGAAAATGTAGACGGCGGAAGCGAGCAGGCTGAAAGCGGCAAAGGCCGCTACGGCCAGTTCGACCTTGACCGGATCATTCCAGGCATGGCCGAACAGCAGGCCAACAAAGACGAATCCATTCTTCAGCCATTGATGTGGGCGCAACAGGCGCAGAAGATTTTTCATGCGATTGGTCGAGTCCGCCGGGTCATTTACCGCAGCGCGTGCCGGCAAAATAACGATCGCAGAAATAGCACCCTGCCTGCGGCAAGAAGCCGGGCAATGCGTAATATTTTTGCAGCGTTGTCTGGAGCACTCGGTCGCGATAAATCGGGTAATTGAAACCGCGGCCGAGCACCATGGTAAAGGTAACGCCACGTACGACGAAGTCGCGCATTTGCACGTCGCGGAAATACGGCGCGTAGGCTTCAGGTGATGGCCGTGTCTTGCGCAGAATCAGGATATTCCTGCCCGCCAGGGCGCGGAAATCGGTGAGGATATCGTCATGGCGGGCGTGGCTGGAGGCTTCGCCGAAAACGATGAAGTAGCGGCGCGCGTTGTAACCATAAGTCACGGCATTGGAATAACCGTCGCTGGCAAAGACGTAATCGTCGGCATAGGGCTTCAGTTCGGCGAGCAATTCGTCAGTTGCAACAGTCAATACGATTCCGTCATATTGACGCATCTCTTTCCAGGTTTCCAGCGGCAGCATGGAAATTGCCACAAACGCCAACATGTGCAGCGCGGCAAATCCGGCCAGAAACTTCACCAGCCGGCGCAGTGTTGCCTCGGGCAGCAGCTGTGCCGAGAGTACCAACAGCGGCGGCACGAAGGCCAGCAGCCAGTGCAGGCCGATCATCTTGACCTCGGACAGCCCGGCGAAGAGGACCAGCGGCACCGCGCTGATCAACAGCGTCGCACGCAGCGCCGGGTCTTCCCATGCGGCATAAAGCTCGCGGCGGCTCCGCGCCAGCAGCCACCACACCGGCGGCGTGAACAGGTAGAACACCGCCGCCACATAGAGCAGCGGCGTTTTCCAGGACAATCCGGCATCTTCGTGGCGATTGACGAAATTGAACATGTAATTCGGCCAGCAGTGCGCCGAGTTCCACCACGCCATGACCACCAGCGCCGGCATTACGCAAGCATAAACAACCGCCAGGCCAAACCATTTGCCACGCCGTGGCCGAATCAGCGCGTCGACCAAAAAGGCGAAACCCAGCAGCGCCGCGAAGTATTTGGACAAGACCGCGCCAGCAAGCAGGAGACCGGCCAGCAGATAGATGCGGCGGTCGTCATCACGTGCCGCGCGGATCCAGGCCAGCGCCGAAAACACGGCAAAATAGACCAGCGGCGTATCGGTGGTAATGAATACGTTCCAGACATTGGCCGGTGCCAGCAACACCAGCAACGCCGCCCACCAGCCGACTGCACCCTCCTCTCCCCCTGCGGGGCGAGAGGGGAATTCCGGGAGCACTGCTCCCGGCCCTCGCAGCCGGCTGGCATTACTATGCCAGCCGTGGGGCGCGGAGCGGGGGCCGGGGGAGAGGGAGTAAGCCTTGCCAGCCCCCAGCACCCAGGCGACACCGAGCGCGATGATGACCGGCTGCAGCACCTGCGGCAGCCGCAACCACCATTCGGACTCGCTGAACGGAATCAGCGCCGCCAGCCACCAACCGATCATCGGCGGATGATCGTAGTAGCCCCAATCGGGAATCTTGCCCCACCAGTAGAAATACGCCTCGTCGCCCGTCATGGGCGTCACTGCTGCCAGCCAGAAGCGGAATATCAGAGTAACGACTAGTAAAGCAAAGAATAAGGCACGCGGATGCATGTTCTTATTCACCGCAGAGGACGCAGAGAGCGCAGAGCAAGCATGACTCGCAAATGCCAAAGTCTGTTTGCATTTTGCTGCGCTCTGCGCTCTCTGCGTCCTCTGCGGTAAAAGGGATTTTCACCGTTCCGCGAGCGCCAGCCGCCGCTGGCGCACCGACTCGGCGAGGCCGTCGAGCAACACCACCGTAGCGTCCCAGCCGAGGCAGGCATCGGTGATGGAAACACCGCGTTCCAGAGGGTTGCCCGGGATCAGATCCTGGCGGCCTTCGCGCAGATTCGACTCGACCATGACGCCGAAAATCCGCTCGTCGCCGGCCTCCATCTGCGCCCCGACGCCTTGCGCCACGTCGACCTGGCGCCGGTAATCCTTGAGGCTGTTGGCATGGGAGAGATCAACCATCAAGCGCGCCGCCAGGCCGGCCTTGCCCAATTCGAGGCAGGCCGCATCGATGCTGTTGGCATCCCAATTGGGGGCCTTGCCGCCACGCAGGATGACATGGCAGTCCTCGTTGCCATTGGTCGATACGATAGCTGAGTGGCCGGCCTTGGTCACCGACAAAAAGTGGTGCGGCGACTGCGCCGCCTTGATGGCATCGACGGCAATGCGCACGTTACCGTCGGTGCCGTTCTTGAAGCCGACCGGGCAGGACAGGCCCGAGGCCAGTTCGCGATGCACCTGAGACTCGGTGGTGCGCGCGCCGATGGCGCCCCAGCTGATCAGGTCGGCCGTGTATTGCGGCGTGATCGTGTCGAGAAACTCGGTGGCGCAGGGCAGTCCGAGTTCATTGATTTCCCAGAGCAGTCGGCGGGCCAGACGCAAACCTTCATTGATCTTGAAACTGCCGTCGAGGCGCGGATCATTGATCAAGCCTTTCCAGCCGATGGTGGTGCGCGGCTTTTCGAAATAGACGCGCATCGCCACCAGCAAATCGGCGGCCAGTCGCTGCTGTTGGCAAGTCAATCGTTCCGCATATTCAATCGCCGCATCGTGCTCATGAATCGAGCACGGACCAACCACTACCAAGAGCCGATCATCGGCGCCATGGAGGATGCGATGAATATCCTGGCGTGCAGCGTAGGTTACCGAGGCGGCCTTCTCGGTGGCAGGAAACTCGCGCAGGATATGCGCGGGCGGCGACAGTTCCTTGATCTCGCGGATGCGAACATCATCGACGGCAAAGCGGGGTAGATTCGTTGCACTGGTCATTGTCTTGCTGGTCGCCGCAGCTTGCCGATGGCGATCAGGCCGAGAAAAACCGGCATTTTAACGGAAAGCCGTCGCGGCTCGGCGGGTACGCAAGACGCGCGACGCGATCAGGATTCTTTTGTCCCGTCGGGGCGATGGTCTGGACCGCAACAAGTCATTCAGTTCAGCCGCGAATAACGTCTGCCGTAAAAAAAGTATACGAGAAGGCCAAGAATCAGCCATACGACCAAGCGTATCCACGTGTCATTGGGGAGACTGAACATCAGGGCAAAGCAGGAAGCTACGCCCAAAATTGGGATCAATGGCACCCAAGGCGTTCGGAATGGCCGATGCGCGTCGGGTGCCGTTCGCCGCAGGATGGGAATCCCGGCGCAGACAATGGCAAACGCCAGCAGTGTGCCGATGGAGATCAACTCTCCGAGCAGCGCGAACGGCACAAAACCGGCCATCAGCGCAGATATGCCGCCGGTAACGATGGTGCCGAGGACCGGCGTGCCCGAATGACCGCGTGTACGTGACAAGGCAGCCGGCAGCAAGCCGTCGCGACCCATCGCAAAATTGATGCGAATCTGCCCGATCAGGGACATGAGCACGGTGGCTATCAGGCCGAATATGACGATGATAACGATGACGCCCTTGAGCCACGCCAGCGAACTTCCGGTGCGACCCATCGCCAGATAAACCGGATCCGGGACGTCGAGCTGTCGATAATCGACCAGTCCGGTGATGACCAGGGCGACCGCGATATACAGGACCGTGCAGATCAGCATTGACGCCAACAATGCCCGGGGCATGGTCTTCTGCGGATCTCGGGTATCTTCGGCGAGTGTCGAAACGCCGTCGAAACCGATATACGAAAAGAAGACAATGCCGGCGCCCATCATGACTCCGCTCCAGCCGAACTGGCCGAACTCGCCGCGGTTGAGCGGGACGAAGGGATGCCAATTGGTTGCGTCTACATATTGCGCGCCGACCACGATCACCACCACGACGGCGACGACCTTGGCGACGACGATCAGCGCATTGGCCAGCGCGGATTGCCGCATGCCGAGCAACAGCAGGCCGGTGCAGGCCAATACCACCAAGGTCGCTGGAAGGTCGATCCAGGTGCCGCTGGCCATCAAGTGGTCGGCGGCGTCGAGCTTGAGGGGCGCGCTGGCGAGTACCCCGGGTAGCGGGAACCCGATCTCATTCAGCGCCGAACTGACATAGCCCGACCAACCGATCGCCACCACCGATGCGGAGAAAATGTACTCGAGCGAGATGCACCAGCCGATGATCCAGGCAATGAGTTCCCCCATCGTCGCATAGGCGTAGGAATAGGCGCTGCCGGCCACCGGCACCATGGCGGCGAATTCGGCGTAACACAGTCCGGCGAAGAGGCAGGCGATGCTGGCAAAGAGAAAGGACATGGCCACTGCAGGACCCGCATGGGTTGCCGCCACCGAGCCCGTCAGCACGAATATCCCGGCCCCTATCGTGCTGCCGACACCGAAGGCGGTAAGAGTGAAAACGCCAAGTTGCCGATGCAGACGTTGCTCGCCTTCGGCACTGGCCTCCGCAGTCAACTGCGCAATGGACTTGCGCGACCATATGCCCATGTCTTCCCTTATTCCCCCTTATTCTGTGCAGCAAGAACTGTGTGTCAGCCCGTGCCACCGACGGTCAGTCCATCGATGCGCAGGGTCGGCTGGCCGACACCGACCGGCACGCTCTGGCCTTCCTTGCCGCAGGTACCGACACCCGGATCGAGCGCCATGTCGTTGCCGATCATGGAAACGCGGGTCAGCACATCGGGGCCGTTGCCGATGAGAGTGGCGCCCTTGACCGGATAGGTAATGCGGCCGTTCTCGATCATGTAGGCTTCGGCGGCGGAAAAGACGAACTTGCCGCTGGTGATATCGACCTGACCGCCGCCGAAATTGACAGCGTAGAGTCCCTTCTTTACCGAGGCGATGATTTCCTCCGGATCCTTGTCGCCATTCAGCATGTAGGTATTTGTCATTCGCGGCAGGGGCAGATGGGCGAAGGATTCACGGCGGCCGTTACCGGTCGGGGCGACGCCCATCAGTCGGGCGTTGAGCGCGTCCTGGAGATAGCCGGTAAGAATGCCGTCGTCGATGAGCACGGTGCAGCGCGTCGGATTGCCTTCATCGTCGATAGACAACGAGCCGCGTCGATCCGGTATCGTTCCGTCATCGACAACGGTAACCCCCTTGGCGGCAACACGCTGTCCAATGCGGCCGGCAAAAGCCGAACTCCCCTTGCGGTTGAAATCGCCTTCGAGGCCATGGCCGATGGCTTCGTGGAGCAGGATGCCTGGCCAACCGGCGCCGAGCACTACCGTCATGCTGCCAGCCGGCGCCGGCCGCGCCGCCAGATTGATGCTGGCCTGATGCACGGCCTTCCTGGCATAGTCGCGGAGCACGTCGTCGGTAAAATAAGTGTAGTCAGAACGGCCACCGCCACCGGCCGAGCCTTGCTCACGATGACCGTCCTGCTCCATCACGACGCTGACGGAGAATCGCACCAGCGGCCGCACATCGGCGGCCAGGCGGCCGTCGGAACGAGCCACCAGAACCACATCCCAAGTAGCCGCCATGCTGGCC
>CAISUK010000616.1 GCA_903888645.1 uncultured Pseudomonadota bacterium
ATTCCGGCCTTCGCCGGGATGACGGAGACTGTGGGGGGATGGCGAGTTCGGGCGGGGCTTTGACTTTTGGTCGTCATTACGGCGCAATCCGGAATCCAGTGCCACACTCGAATATCCATTACTCTCTCGCTCATTTCCTGGTGTAGTGGAATCGGCACTGGGCAATGAAAACGACCCCAGCCTCAATCTTGTATACCAGACGATGTTCACCATTGATTCGTCTCGACCAGTAGCCCGCCCACTGGTACTTGAGCGGTTCCGGCTTGCCCAGGCCGGCGAATGGGCGCTGCCCAATGTCGGCAATCAAGGCGTCAGGCTTGGTCTTCGCGCTCCCAATAGTCGCGATCTTCACGCGCCTTGGCGGCGAAAAAGACTTCCATCAGACAGCGCGGCGGCGGGCGATCTCGGCTTCGATTTCCGCGGCGGCGTCATTCAGGCGGATTTCGTTTTCGTGGCTGCTCATCAAATGCAGGGTTTCGGAGATGGATGCCCATTCTGCTTCGGCAATGATGACGAAGTTCTTGCCATCGGCGCGTGTGACGGTCATCGGTTCCGCCGTATCGCAGACCTGTTCGATGACCTCGCCGGTCTTGCGCCGGAATTCCGCGAATGCGATTGCTCCCATCGGGTGTCTCCAGTTTGTTTGAGCGGCGATGATAGCCTGCTCGAATCAGGCAGGCAATGAAGACCGGCGATGCTACCGGGCCGGCGCAGTCTCCGGCTTCACGACAGGGGCATGGTCCGGCAGCTTGATTTCCTGATAATCCGGCAGCGCCCAGTGCTGCGGCAGGCGCACACGTTCCTGCTCATTGAGAATGTAGTCGTAACGGTCGTTGGTGATGGCGTCGGTCGAGCCGGGGTCGCGCATCACATAGGGGCGCAGGAAGACCATCAGGTTGGTCTTGGTGTGGCCGCGGCCGGTGGTCTTGAAGAAGTTGCCGATGCCGGGAATGTCACCGAGCAGTGGCACCTTGCTGACGGTCTCCGTGATCGAATCCTGGATCAGGCCGCCCAGCACGATGATGCTGCCATCATTGACAATGACCGAGGTTTCGATCGAGCGCTTGTTGGTGGTGATGCCGGCAGCATTGGCGGTATCGGCAACGCTGGAAACTTCCTGGAAGATCTTCAAGCGGATGGAGCCGTTTTCGGAAATCTGCGGCTTGACCTGCAGCGTCAGGCCGACGTCCTTGCGCTCGACCGTCTGGAAGGGCGAGACCGAAGAAGAACCGCTGGTCTGCGCATAACTGCCGGTGACGAAGGGCACGTTCTGGCCGACGATGATGCGCGCTTCCTCGTTGTCCAGTGTCAGCAGGTTGGGCTTGGAGAGGATGTTGGCGTTGGTGTCGGCTTCCAGGGCATTGGCCAGCACCCCGAGGTTGGTGATGTTGCCCAGCCCCGGCACGTAGATGTTGCCGCGCAGGATGCCGAGGTTGAAGCCGTTGCTGGCATTGCCGAGGCTCTGCGCAACGGCGTTGATGTTGGTGCCGTTCTTGCTGAAATTGGTGCCGGCGAAGGCGTCTGTGCCGTTGTTGGTGTTACCGCTCTTCAGCGCCGTGATGTCCTGCCACTGGATGCCGAATTGGGATGCCTTGTCGGTGGTGACTTCGGCGATCAGTGCCTCGATATAGAGCTGCGAACGGCGCACGTCGAGCTTGTCGATCACCGCCCGCAGCATGTTGAAGACATAATCGGTGGCGGTGATGATGAGCGCGTTGGTGGCGGCGTCGGCCTGGACGGCGCTGCTGCTGCCGGACGTTGCGGTCGCCGGGCTGCCGAATGGCGATGCCAGCGTGCTGCCGGCGGCCGCTGTCGCAGGGTTTGGCGAGGCTGGCCCCGGCAACGATGGCGCGGCCTTGACCTCGCTAGACGGCGCTGTCGCCGAACCGCCGGATACTGCGCCACCCGGAGTATCCAGCCCACTCAAGAGGGTACGCAGCGTCGTCGCCAGCTTGGTGGCATCGGCGTTGCGCAAATAGACGACGTGGATGGTGTTGCCGGAGGTGATCGGCACGTCGATCTGCTCGAGCAGTTCCCTGGCGCGTTTGACGAGATCGGGATTTTCCGTGCGCAGGATGACGGCATTGGAGCGCGGCTCGGCCAGGGCGAGAAAACGCTTGCCCGGTTCGGCGGCGTTATTGGCGCCCTCGCCCAGAAGTTTGCCCAGCATCTGGGCGATTTCCACCGACGAGGCGTACTTGAGGCGAATGACGATGCTCTCCGGCGCGCCCTGCTGGTCGATGCCATGGATCAGGGTGGCGATCTTCTTCAGGTTTTCTGCGTAGTCGGTGATGATCAGCGTGTTGTTGCCGGGATAGGGCGTGATCACATTGCTCGGCGACATCAGCGGTCTGATGACATTGACAAGCTGTGCGGCGGATTCGTATTTGAGCGGAAATACCTGCGTGATGATCTGGTTGCCGGTGACGCTGCTGTCGGCGCCGAAGGTGGCCATGTAGTGCGCCTTGGCGTCGTTTTCCGGCACCACGACGATGACCCCGTCGCTGCCATTGACGGTGGTGTAGCCCTGCGTGCGCAGCGCCGAAAGCAATACCTGATAGGCCATGCCGGCCGGGATGGGCGAGGCCGAAATGATGTTGATGGTGCCCTTGACCTTGGGATCGATGAGAAAATTCTTGCCGGTGATCTGGCCGATGGCCTTGATGACGGCCTCGATATCCGCGTTGGCGAAGTTGAGCGTGACCTTCTCTTCGGCGGCGGCAGACACGGTGGTGCCACCGAGCAAGAAAATGGCATAAGCGGCAACAGCGAACACCCTGACCGAGCGCGGAAATTCCATTGTGAACCCCCTGGTTCCATTGAATTCTTATGGCAAACTGCGACAACTGCGCATTCTGCTGAAGCGCCCCGCAGTTTACGGTATTTGTGCAGTCCTGTGAGCCGTTCGACAAGTCTTTCCGCGATATTCTGCCGGGCTGAATATTGAGTATCATGACGCGGGTATCCAAGCCGCCACCGCCACTTCAATGACATGAGCACTGCAAAACCGATTCCCTACCGCTTCGCCCAGGCAAAAGGCATCATCGCCGTCGACGCAACCGCGAATGGCATCGAGCTGCTGCTCCGCGAAGGCGCCTCGACGCAAGCGATCGCGGAGGTGATCCGGGTCGGCGGCTTCCCGGCCAATATCAGCGTCATCGGCGCCGAGGCATTCACCCAGAAACTGGCGGCGAGTTATGCCCGCGACGGCGATAGCGCCGACCTCGCCGAGAATCTCGGCAACGATGTCGATCTGTCGCGCATGGTGCAGGAAATCCCCGAGACCGAGGATCTGCTCGATGCGGAGAACGAGGCGCCGATCATCCGCATGATCAACGCCGTGCTCGGCCAGGCGCTCAAGGAAGATGCTTCCGACATCCATATCGAACCCTACGAATCGCGTTCCATCGTCCGCTTTCGCGTCGATGGCACCATGCGCAATGTCATTGAGCCGCATCGCTCGCTGCATGCCGCCATGCTGACGCGGATCAAGGTGATGGCGCAGCTGGACATCGCCGAGAAGCGCCTGCC
>CAISUK010000617.1 GCA_903888645.1 uncultured Pseudomonadota bacterium
CGTGGCGAAGGATCGAGCGCAGACCGCGGGCGAAAGTCAGCCCTTTCTTCTCGTTCACTGGAATCTGCAGCACGCCGGGCAACTGGTATTCGACCGGATCCTCAATGGTGACGATCTTGTCCTGGCCGTGGTTGATTTCAGAGATGGCTGCGTAGAGCGTCGTCGTCTTGCCCGAGCCGGTCGGGCCAGTCACCAGCATCATGCCGTAAGGCTCGTTGGCCATCTTGCGCAAGATGGCCGCTATCGTCTCGTCAAAACCAAGGCTGGTCAGCTGCAGGCCTTTCATCTGGTCGGTCAGCGACTGCTTGTCGAGAATCCGCAGTACCGCGTCTTCGCCATGGATGCTGGGCATGATGGAAACGCGCAGATCCACCTCGCGGCCGCGAATACTCACACGGAAGCGGCCATCCTGCGGCACCCGGCGCTCGGCGATGTCGAGCTCCGACATGACCTTGATGCGCGAAATGGTCTGTTCGGCGAGTTCTGCCGAAGGCACCGAACCAACCACGCTGAGCACGCCATCGACACGGTACTTGATGACCATGCCGTTGAGGTTTGATTCGAGGTGAATGTCGCTGGCATCAGCGCGGAGGGCGTCATAAACGGTCGAATTGACCAGGCGCACGATCGGGCTGGTATCTTCGCTGATGCCGCGGAAGCTCAGTTCTTCGACGTTCTCGGCGCTGGCGCGGGCGGCGCCTGTTTCGGGCAACACCGAGTCGATGGCGCGCAGGCGGTCTTCATGGCCGGCCTGCCAGGCGGCGATATCGGCACGATGGGCGACGCCGATGGCGAACTGTTCGCTCATGCGCGATTCCGCCCAGGACTGCACCGCCGCATTGAACGGGTCACCGACTACCAGCCAAAGATTGCCCGACTTGTCACGCAGCAGCAGACATTCGCGCGTCATGCTCTCGCTGAAGGGAATCACGTCGAATGCCGGCTGCATTTCGCGCAACTGTGCCATCGACAATGGCGGGCGTCTGACGGTTGCCCCCAGCACATTGAGAAAGCCTTCCTGGGACAGATTCGACTGATCCTCAAGCACCTCGACCAACGAGCGGCCGCTGGCGCGGGCGAGCTGCCGCCCCGCATCGAGTTGAACGATTGAGAACGGCTTGGCCTTCTCGGCCATGACGGCACTCATTGGATACTCCCGGCCAGTTCGAAAATCGGAAAATACATCATCACCACGATGGCACCGATGGCCAGGCCGATGAAGGTCATCAGGAGCGGCTCGAAGAGGCGGACGAACCATTCGACCCAGCGGGCGATTTCGTCATCGTAGAAATGGGCGATCCGTTCCATCATGTCACCCATGCGCCCGGTGTGCTCACCGACGCGCAGCATGCGCAGCGACACCGGTGTGGTCAGACCGAACTCTTCCATCGCCGCCGAGATCGGCACACCTTCGCGAATCTTGTTGGCCGATTCGGACAGGCGACTGCGCAGCGGTCCCTGGAGCAGATCGGCAGTCATGTGCAGCGCCGGCATGATGGCCAGGCCGCCCCGCAGCAGCATGCCGACGGTACGGTAAAAGCGCGCCAGCTGGTACATGCGCAGGCGCTCGCCGATGGCCGGAATCCGCGTCAGCTGCTCGTAGATCCAGCGCTGCGTACTCGACTGCAGGAGCCACACAATGAAGGCGACGATAACCGCCACCGTGCCCAGCAAAAGAGTCCAGCCGTGATCGTGCACCAGCGTGCCCCACTTGATCAACACGCGCGACATGAAGGGAATATCACCACCCATGTCCTCGAAAATCCGCGAAAACCTGGGTACCACATAGCTGAGCAAGAACAGGATCACCAAACTGCCGACTGCCGCCAGCAAGAGCGGATAAATTGCCGCGGCAACGATCTTCTTGCGCACCACATCGAGTTGCGCCTGATAGGTCACATAGCGGCTCAATGCTTCCGGCAGGTCGCCGGTCTTTTCGCTGGCGCGGACGGTGGCAATGTACAGCGGCGGGAATACGGTGGGAAAACGTTCCATCGCCTGCGACAGACTTTGGCCCTCGTAAAGGTAGGCGACCAATTGAGTCAGCAGGCGGCGTCGATCAGCCTTGCTCTCCTTTTCCTTGAGGGTCTCGATGGAATCAACCACTGCCAGTCCGGCTTCAAGCAGCGTCAGCAATTCCTGGCTGAACAGCCCAAGCGGAAATGACCGCGCGTCCCGCTCCGCCATGCCGGCCAGGCTCCGCGTCGCCTTGATCTTGAGAACCGAAACACCCTGCAGACGGGCCTGCTCGGCCGCGTCGTCGGCGTTGGCCGCATCGAGCACCATGGTCGTGACACCGGCACCCGGGCGCATCGCGCGAATCTCAAATCGCATGACTGATCTGCCGGCAGGCGCACGCTGCGCACATTGTTGAGGGTCTCATTTCCTGGGTTGGCAAATTAGCGGAGTGGCTGATCGATAACCGGGGTCAATTTCCTGGGCTTGATTGCGCGGATTGCCTGCCGAATTGTCACTCCCAATTACCGATATCGGCGTTTTCGCCAGTGCCGCCGGCCACGCCGTCCTTGCCATAGGACAGAAGGTCGTATTCTCCATGGTCGCCGGGCCGCTTATACACGTAGGGATTGCCCCACGGGTCTGGCGGTACGCCCTTCTTCAGATACGGACCATCCCACTTCGTTTCGTTGGCCGGCTTTTCCTGCATCGCCGCCAACCCCTGCTCGGTGGTCGGGTAGTGGCCGGTGTCGAGACGATACTGATCGAGCGCCTTGCCAAAGGAGTCGATTTGCGCTCGCGCCGCCTTGATCTCGGATTTGCCAACCTGCTTGAAATACATCGGGCCAACGTAACCGACCAGAAGGCCGATGATCACCATGACAACCAGTAGTTCCAACAGCGTAAAGCCCCGCTGCCCCCTTTGCCGCAAGCCCACGATCAGACGCGTCATGACTGTCATCCCCTCAAGCTGTGCCAAACGAATCCTGCCTGATCCCCAATACGCAATGTCAGCAGGCTAACCGAACCGACAACCATAAATCAGAAAATAATTATTATTTTACGACACTTACAAAAAAAACTTAAGACATTACTTCAGGACGTGCGCAGTGGCCATTTGGCCGCTATCCGGGTACCTCGACCGGACTCGCTGCTACAGCTGAACGTCCCGCCAGAATACTCGACGCGGTCGCGCATTCCATTCAGTCCCATGCCCGAACCACTGGTATTGGAGCGCGGATCGCCCACATCGAAACCATGGCCATCATCCTCGACCTGCAAGGTGATTTCGGCGCCTTCACGGCCGAGGTCGACGCGCAACTCTTTGGCCCGCGCATGCTTGACGACGTTATTGACTGCCTCCTGCACCACCCGAAAGATGGTCGTGCGCAAAGCCGGCGCCACGTCCATCTCATCGAGCGTTACATTGGTCAATAGCGACATGTCCGGATGGATCGAGCGAAACTCACGGAAGAACCAGGACAAGGTACCGACAATACCGAGGTCATCCAGCGTCGCCGGCCGCAAATCCATGGCGATGCGGCGAACTTCGCCGATGGCCGATTTAACCTGGTCGGATAACTTACCCAGCATATCCGTAGCCATATCGACATGGCCGCTGCGCACGCCGTCAAGCGCCACTCCGATACCGAAGCGGAGGGCACTCAGCGATTGACCGATACTGTCGTGCAGGTCAGTGGCGATGCGTTTTCGTTCGGTCTCCTGCATGGTCATCAATGCAGCCGCCAAGAGCCGCAGTTCCGACTCCGTTCGCCGCAGCGCCGCATCGGCACGGAGGAACTGGGAATGGCTCTGCTCCTGGGCAGCAGTACGTTTTTTCAGCTCCAGGTTCAAATCGTCGACCGATTCGCGCAGCCAACGCTCCGTGTGCTTCATTGCCGAGCGATCGATGAAACGGACCACGGCGGCGTCTCGCACGAACCCCTCCGCCAACTGCGCCATCACCTTCACCGGCAGCACCACCACTTCGAGGTGGCGGTTGAGTCGCACATCCTCGACATCGTGAGTAACAACGGTGCCACTCTGCTTGGCGCGTGCAATATTTGCAACGATGTCGCGCAGATAGCAAGACGGTTCGACGCAGCCGGCATGCAGCAGGTCGTGCAGCAGCACTCCGCCAGCGTGGGCCGGCACATCGGTCAGGCCCCAGCGTTGAACGACTCGATTGGCATGTATGACGCGGCTATCAGCGTCGACCAGGCACATCAACTGGTTCAACGAATCGGAAATAGCCAACCAGCCCGGACCGGACTGGGCGACCCAGCCAAAATCCTCGTTGAGCAGGTTGCCTTCAGAC
>CAISUK010000618.1 GCA_903888645.1 uncultured Pseudomonadota bacterium
CGCCTTTGGCGTTCATCCAGCACGCCTTCAAGTGCAACATAACGCGCCCTGATCAATTCATCCGCTTCCATGCATCATAGTTTAGCAACCGATATATAAAAGTCCAGATAATTATTTAACGGTACCTTAGCCATTATGAGGCGAAGGATAGATCGCGGTTCTCAGCGTTCACGTTCGCGCACTGTTTGCGACTGAATTGGTATGCATCTTTCAGAAAATGTAAGATGCCTGTAGCTGCGATGAATACTCCGTCTGGGTTGCATCGCGGTCAGGCGGGACTGGGAGTCATCCCGTTCCGCCGCCACCTTGGCGAAACGTCTTGCGCGCAACGGTCCAGTCAGTGATGCCCCATCGCCACGGCCAACATCTTGTCCGTGCGTCGCTTGTTGGCTTCTGCCAGGGTCAAACCCACCAGCGACTCCGGCGGCAGCGGAACATCCCAATGCTGTTGAAAGAGTTCGACCGTATCGCCGGTATCCATGCGCGCAAGATAAACCTTCTCTTGATAGGAAGGCGCGTTGGGTCGTGATACCAACTCCACTGACTGGATTCGCACAGCAATCTCCTGAGAACAAACGAGGGTAGATCGCCATTTTCATCCTCTTGTCAGGGCACTTCGCGATGAAGAGAGATGGGATTACCGCTTTTGTCGTTGTTTCTACGCGGTATGAATTTGGCGGAAAATGTGAACCGCAAATGGCGATAACATGTAGGCTCTTATTCTCAAAGGAAAAATGATGGCTACCTATAGCAGCTTGAAATCCCAGATCGCAAAGCTCGAAAAACAGGCTGTCGATCTATACAAGAAGGAAGTCGCTGGCGTAGCCGCGAAGGTCCGTGCGCTAATTCAGGAATACGGGCTCACCGCGGCAGACTTGGGCTTCACGGGCAAACCTGCCAAGGCCGCCAGAAAACCGCGTCAAGCCAAAGCCGTGGCCAAGACCGCTGGGGTGCCGAAATACCGTGATCCGGTATCCGGCAAGGCATGGACGGGAAAGGGCAGGGCGCCGACATGGATTTACGATGCACTGAAACAAGGGAAATCGAAGGATGACTTTCTGATCGGCAAGAAGGCGCCTCGAGGAAAAGCCGCAGCCGCCAAGGCAGCGAAGTCCGTTGTGTCGACCATGGCCCCCAAAGTGGCGACATTCAAACCAGGAAAGCTGCTGAGGGCCAAGCCGCCCAAGGCGACAAAGGCTCCAGCTCCAGCCAAGAAGGCAGCGGCGAAGAAGACTGCGGTAGTCGCCAAGCCAGCCGAGGCAAAAACCACCAAGGTAGGCGATCAGATTCAATCAAGTCAGGATCAGCCAAACAGCAAATAATGATCGCGGCTCCTGCGAGCATCGATTCGATCGCATTGCTCTTCGTGATCAAGTGTTGGTAGATCGGTGACCATTCAGCAGCGGATCGAGAGGATCTTGGCTCGGTGAAAAAAGTGGGCGAATTCGCCCACTTTTTTTGTGACGCGTTCCGCGACACGACTCAACGCTCAACGATTATGTTGATATTTTTGCGGTTTCGCCGCGTTACTGGGTTACTGCGTGACGCAGTAACGGTTCGCTGAAGCCGTTGCTGCGTCACGACGATCAAGGCGCGCATCATTGCAGCGCGTCATGTTTGCGGAAGGAGGCCGGTGAGTTCGTGCTGACCCTACAAAATCTCCGAAGCAAACCTCTTCCGTCTTTCACCATCGGGCCCACCGACAACGAAAGAGCTGCCATCGATAGCCTGATGCATATTTTCCGCTACCAGATGCGCTCGCCATTCCTCTTCAGATGCCATTGCTTTCCCATGTACCCAATATTTTGGAACATGCTCAGTGAGCACCCCTTTCCCGCCTCTTCCGGTAGTAGGGCATTCACCGAATTGAATTGCTGGTCCGGTTTCGGAATGAAGGAAACCCTCATCGTCAAAATGTCGAGTTGGTATCTGTTTCTCTTCTGTTTGCGCATCTTTCGAAAAATTGTAGCTCGGGACTTTAAGGTCACTCACGTACTTATCGAGATTCTTCGCGTGCTCGGACCACAGCATTTTGTTTGCTTCGGTTATAAAGTCATTCAGCCCGTCTTGACAAGCACTCCTACTGCTGATCGGGGCGCTAAAATGCTTGAGTAAATTTTGAACAGTCAATTCCATGTCGTATCCCGGATCATCTGGTTTTGGTTCAAAAGTATCCAGCTACACTCTTTCGGGCTTGCCGCTATCAACGCTATGGTATCTACGCCTGCAACGGCATCCTCTTCATTCATGAGAGTCCCGTTCGCGGCGAAACCTTCGTCACGCGCAAGATCACCCGCGCCCTGGCCCGCATCAAGCTCGGCCTGCAGGATTGCCTCTATCTGGGCAACCTCGATTCCCGGCGCGACTGGGGCCACGCTCGGGATTACGTCGAAATGCAGTGGCTGATGCTGCAACAGGAAAAACCCGAAGATTTTGTCATCGCCACCGGCGTGCAATACAGCGTGCGGGATTTCGTCGACGCCGCCGCCAAGGAAGTCGGCATTGCCGTCACCTGGCAAGGGCAGGGCGTCGACGAGATTGGCACCGATCAAAACGGCAAGGCCATCGTCTAAGTCGACCCGCGCTACTCCCCCCCCCACCGAAGTCGAAACCCTGCTCGTCGATGCCAGCAAGGCCCGCGACAAGCTCGGCTGGACGCCGCAGACCAGCTTTGCCGAACTCGTCGCCGAAATGGTCCGCGAAGATCTCAAGGCCGCCGAACGTGATGAGCTCGTCAAGAAGCACGGCTACGCGGCTTACGATTACAACGATTGAAATGACACCAGTTTGCTTGGGTAAGATAGACCAACTACACTGGTTAGACCAACAACGCCGGAGCCCATGATGCGCCAATGCAACCTCTACGAAGCCAAGACGCGCCTGTCCGAGTTGGTGCAAGCCGCGCTCGATGGCGAGGAAGTCCTGATCGCCCGGGCCGGCAAGGCCGCTGTGCGCTTGGTACCGGTCATCTCGGGAGAAACACTGACCACTGGATGGGGATCGCTCAGTCTCGATCCTGCAGTCCTGGAAGCCGCCTTCGCCGCCGACGTCGAGAAGGAAGTGGCAAGCCTTTTCCCGGAAACCTCTGCATGACCATCGCCCGGTTGCTGCTCGACACGCATATCGCCCTCTGGTGGTTCGCCGGCAACCCGCGCCTGGGCGACGCCGAGCGGGCGGATATCGCCCGCGGCGAATGCTGGTTGAGTGCGGTCTCGGTGTGGGAAGTCGCCATCAAGTGCCGCCTTGGCAAGTTACCCGTTGCGCCTGACGCCTTCCTCGCGGCGGCGCGACGCGGCGGCTTTCGCCTGTTGTCAGTTACGGCCGATCATGCCGTGGCCACCGTCGCCTTACCCCCTTTGCATGCCGATCCGCTTGACCGTCTCCTCGTTGCCCAGGCCCAAGCCGAGCAGATCACGCTGCTGACTGCAGATGCCACAGTGGCAGCCTACGGCGCCAACATAAGGTGTATCGCATGAATCCCGCCAAGATTTACGTCGCCGGACATCGCGGCATGGTCGGTTCAGCCATCGTGCGGAGGTTGACCGCCCCCTCACCCCAGCCCTCTCCCCGTCGGGGCGAGGGAGTCAACGAGCCATCCCCCCAGCCTGGCGACCACGCAACCTCACCAACCCAGGCGCGCCTCAACTCGCCCTCTCCCCAGCGGGGAGAGGGCCGGGGTGAGGGGGCCAACAAAACCCACCCCACCAATCCCCCCTCCCCCCTCGTGGGAGAGGGGCCGGGGGAGTGGGGGCACCCCACCTACACCATCCTAACCCGCACCCACGCCGAACTCGATCTCCTCGACCAGGCCGCCGTCTTCGCCTTCCTCGAACAAGAAAATCCCGATTACGTAATCATCGCCGCCGCCAAAGTCGGAGGCATCCACGCCAACAACACCTATCGCGGCCAGTTCATCTACGAGAACCTGGTCATGGAAGCCAACCTCATCCATGGCGCCCATCGTGCCGGCATCCAGCACATCCTCTTCCTCGGCTCATCCTGCATCTACCCGCGCGATTGCCCGCAGCCAATAAAAGAGGAATACCTGCTCACCGGCCCGCTCGAACCCACCAACGAGCCCTATGCCATCGCCAAGATCGCCGGCATCAAGCTATGTGAAAGTTACAACCGCCAATACGGCCGGCAATACATCAGCGCCATGCCTACCAACCTCTATGGCCCCGGCGACAATTACGATCTGCAAAACAGCCACGTCCTGCCGGCACTCATCCGCAAGGCGCACGAAGCCAAATTGCGTGGCGACAGCGAACTGGTGGTATGGGGCAGCGGCACCCCGCGTCGCGAATTCCTTTATGTCGACGACCTCGCCGATGCCTGCGTCTTCCTCATGCAAAGCGGCTATGACGGCTCACTCATCAATATCGGCTATGGAGAAGATGTCACCATCCGTGAAGCCACCGAGACCGTCATGCAAGCCATCGGCTTCAAGGGCAAGATCACCTTCGACACCACCAAACCAGATGGCATGATGAAGAAACTGCTCGATGTAACCAAACTGGCCGACCTCGGCTGGCGCGCCAGCACCACATTGCCCGAAGGCCTGGCCCGCGCCTATACCGAATTTCTGCAACGGTCGAGCGCATGAACAGCCGCATGAACAGCAAAATAACGCTCATCACCGCTCACCCGCCCCGTCCCAAGAAAGGGACTTCCTTTGGTCGTCATTCCGGCGCATGCCGCAATCCAGGACGCGGCGCCGAGCACCATCCGCAATGAGACAATGGCGCGACTTTGCCAGAGACCGGAGCAACCACTATGCTGAATAGTTACGAAGCGATCTATGATCATGGACAGATCAAGTGGCTGTCAGACAAACCCGCCGTGGAAGAAGCCAGGGTGATCGTCACCCTGCTGCCCGAACGCGCCGGGCCTGGGCTGCGACCAAAGCACAGCCCTTCGCCACGGATTGCCGGCAAGGGCACCATACACGGCGACATCATGGTTTCCGTGATCCCCGAGACTGACTGGGACGCCCTCAAGTGATCGTACTTGACACCCACGTCTGGGTTACTTGGCTTCTACTCGGCGATAAAGGGCTCACAAAGCCGATCATCGATGCGATGGATAACGAGACGAACCTGGCGGTGTC
>CAISUK010000619.1 GCA_903888645.1 uncultured Pseudomonadota bacterium
CGTGTGCTCTTCCGATCTAGCCGTCCGCCAGGCCGGGATGCACCCTTGTCGCCGCACGAAATGTGGCCGCTTCTGTAGATTCGCATTCGTCATGGGCATTGGCCTCTCTCGGCCGACCCATCCGCCTCGCTACACGTTCTAACACCTGCTGCGCTTCAGCAATGCGCCCAGTCTGATAGAGCGACAGACCGAGAAACTGGAGCGCGACTGGGTCGTCTGGCATGGCCGCGAGCATGGTCCGAGCAATCACCTCCACTTGTGCGATATTGCCGCTTTGGTGGAACGTGGCCAGACATTCGACCAGTGCGGAAATCATCGGGTACCGCCGGCCAGCCTCACCCGCTTGGCATCGGTCCGGGCAGTTACGTGCGCCGTCCACTCCTGACGTGCATTCTCCACTTCGGCCTCCTCGAAGGCGTCGAATTCCGGTTGCACCACGGTTCTGGTGACTCTGGCCCGCAATGGGTGACTGGCGAAGCTTGGCGGGTAGAGCACTTCTATCAATGTTGGCAGTCTGGTATTCATTTCTATCCTCTCTCGGAAATTGCGACAAACGAAGTACCGTCGGATGCGCGCTCTTTTCCCCGCCACTTCCGGCGAATCAACGGGGCGATATAAGAACGGGGGCCAGTGGCTGTGCTGTCGCAGGGACACGCTGCCAGTTGGCGCCACACTGAGCGACATAAGGGTAATAGCCGGCCGGATTGGCACAGTAATACCAATACTGCGGCGCGGCGGGCGCCTGGGGCACCACGACCATGGGCGGCTGGTAGGGATCTGGATAGGGTTCGACTCGCGCCGGGTAGAAATACCAGACGCTACCGACCACCCACCACCATCCGGCGCGTCCATCGTGGCGTCGGTGAACCCAGTGACCATGGCGCCACAGATCAAGATCGTGCTCATGGAAGCGGTCGATTTCGCCGTGCCAGGGCGAGCGCACTTCGGCATTGCGGTGCCGGTCGCGATCATGATCGCGTTCCTGCGCGATGCCTGTGCTGACCATGAATGGGAGCAGCAGGAAGGCGGCGAGCAAGTGTTTTCGAGAAGTCATTCTTATTGTCCTTTCAATTACATAGGGCTTACTGCGGTGGGGGCGGCGGTGCATACCCCGGAGGCGGTGGTGGTGGCGCTACGTAGCCCGAGGGCGACGGCGCATAACCAGGCGGCGGGTAGTACGTAGTCGATGGACTCACGATGATTCGCCGCGTCCTCCGCTCATCTTGCTGTGAGCCGGCCACAGGCACCTGCTCGCCCTTGGCATACATACACTGGAGGTAAGCGTTGTCATATTGACGCTGCGTGCCGTTGGCGGAACTCTGCGCCGCGCCCGCACCGGCCATGCTGCCGAACAGCAGCCCCGTCCCGGCCCCGGCCCCAGCACCCTGGTGGCCGCCGATGGCGGCACCGGCAAGGGCGCCAACCACCGTACCGAGCGCGGCACTGCGCACCCCGGCATCGACCGAAGCCTGATTGGCATCACCCGACTGGCTTTGCGCGTACTGGCGACAGTCGGCGTCATCGGCACGGAACTGCTCGAAACTCTTGCCGCTGCCGGGCATGACCATGACGCTGGGGCCTTTCGGTACGGAGGCGCAACCGACCAGCATCACCAGCGCTGAAATCCCCGCACATTTAGAAAAAATTGATTTCGTGTTCATATTGAAGACTCCGTTTTCATCTCAGGATTGGCCGGCTAACAGCGGTGCCAGCCGCTGCCAGCCGCCGGGACACTTATTGACGTAGGGAAAATAGTTCTTCGATGCGGCGCAATACCGCCAGACCAAGGTCGGGTTGCCAACCGCGTTTCCGGCTATCGGAGCGACTTTCGCAACCGTGACAGCGGGGGCCATCATGACAATCGTCGGCGCCGGCCGTTCGATGTCCACTGGCGGAATCAGGCGCATGACAATGACCGGAGGATAGATAGCATGGAGATCGGCCGGGTAATACCACGGTGTCCAGTTGGCTCCGAGCATCGTGCTGAAATCGACATGGCCCCGGTCCGCCCAGGCGCCGTCCATGACAGCCAACCCCAGCAACAGGACCGCAACAAACTGCTCCATCTTATTCACGGGTTGTCTCCTCTCGCTGGGGTAAACACTTGATGTGCTGTACGCGGTGCTCTGCTGAAACTCAGTGCAGCGGCGTGGCAGCGAAGCTGCGAATGTCCTGGCGGAGCTTGCTTCTATCCGTCTGCAATTGCGTACGATCCGTCGCCACCGCTGCCGAGTCGGTCGTGACTGCGGCCTGATTACCGGCCAACTCGTCGGACTTGAGCTGAATACGGTCGGTCTGCAACTTGTTTCGATCCGTGGCCAAGAGAGATTTATCGACCTGCACGGTACTGTTCGACTTGAGCGCCGTCTTGAGCGCCGCGCGGTCCGCCTGAAGTTGCGCGGCATCAGCCTTGATCTTGGCCTGGTCGGTGGCGATCGCTGCCGTGTTGCCCGCCTGTTTGTCGGCACGGAGCTGCATGAAGTCTGTTTTCAGGGCAGATTGATCGGCCTGCAAGGTCGGGTTGCTTTGGCTGATGGAATCGGCTTGGCCATGCGTCCGGTGACCACCACCGGAACGCTCGTGATCCTGGTCGTCGGCATAGGCAGCGGTAGCAACTAGCATCGATAGAACAAGTAATGTCTTTTTCATTTCAGGTACTCCTTTTTGTTGATGATACAAATTCAGTGTAGGCAAGAGGTTATGCAGAACTATTAACGGGGCTGCCGACTTTGTAAGGAGATGTTCTGCCTCGATCGCCGACGCCAAAGCGAGCACGTCGCTAATTCGGTTGCGGACCGCGTGTCACCCGCACCAGATCCTCGGGCCGGACCCATTTGGCGAAGGCGCTGCGCACGTCGTCGGCACTCAAGGCGATGGTGCGTTGCGCGCCGATGCTCGGTTCGTCCGGCGGCAGATCGAGGGACCAACGGCCGATCAGACCCTGAGCGATACCGCTGCTACTGCCTTCCGCCAATGCCAGCTGCCGCAACAGCATCGCCTTGGCACGTTGCAGCTCGTCGGCAGTCACCAGCGTCTTCCGCATGTCTTGCAGTTCATGAACGACAGCCGCTTGCACCTTGGTGACGTTCTTCGGATCGCAGGCGTATTCGACGAAATACATGCCGCGGCTTCGCCCGATGTCGAAGTGCGACTCGACCGAATAGACGAGCCCGGCGTTCTTGCGCAAATCGCGACTGAGTCGGGTCGAATAAAAGCCGCCGCCGAGCACGTTGTTGCCAAGCCGGAGCGCGTAGTAATCGGCATCGGTACGGGTAATGCCGACGGTCTCGGCCAGCGTCACCTCGTCCTGAATGCGGCTGGCATCGGGCACGGCGGCGGCGTCAGGCCGGTTCGGCGGTATGCGCGGCAGGATCGTGTCGGGTTGCGGGCCGCTGGCGACCCATTCGCTGAAATACCTTTCAACAATTTGCCGCGCAGCTTCGGGTGTCACGTCGCCGACCACCGTGATGACGGCCAGATCGGGACGAAAGGCACGTCGATAATATTCACGCACCTGGTCAAGCGTCAGTGTCGAGACGGTTGCCGGCAGAGCATCGCGCAAGCCGGGATCGTCTTTCGGCAGCAGCGCCAGGCGCAACGAGCGACCCGATAGGTACCCCGGGCTTTGCAGTCGTCCAGCTACGGTATCGCTGACCTGCTGCTTGACGATCGCAAAGGCCGCCGGCGGAAATGCCGGATGCAACTGATTGTCGGCAAGCAAAGCGACACCCTGCTCGAAATCATCCTTCAGTACGCTCACCTGAAAATCCGCTCCGGCATGCTCTTCGGCGCCGATCTGGTCGAGGGCGAACTGAAAGTCAATACGATCCAGCCGTTCGCTGCC
The DNA here is from genome assembly GCA_903888645.1 of uncultured Pseudomonadota bacterium. Lineage (GTDB taxonomy): Bacteria > Pseudomonadota > Gammaproteobacteria > Burkholderiales > Rhodocyclaceae > CAISUK01. The sequence goes on from CAISUK010000619.1 coordinate 3,845, forward strand.
GTATGAGAACAATTGATCGAGCACTGCGGTAAGACCTTCCTGCCCGGCCGGCACTTCGAGTTCCGGCAGCGTTCGGATATGGCCCGAGACGGTGATGGTCTTGCTGACGTTCTCCGGCTGCACGATCAGCGTGATGCCATTCGGCAAGCGACTGACAACGGGATGAACCGCCGAAGTCGGCACGCTCAACCGCTCCAGCGCCGCACTGGCCCAACTGGGTAGCGGCGTCGGTTTGGCTTCGCCGAGGACGATGCTTTCCTGACCGCCGAAGCCGCTGGCCGCGACGGGTTTGCCGGAACCCTGTGGCGTCAGCACGGCAATGACGTTGTGCTCGAGATCCAGATATTGGCGCGCCACCCGATTGACGTCGGCGACGCTGACCCTTTCGATACGGGTGAGATCCTCGTCCGGTGAAGCCAGGCCATTCACGGCCAAGGCTTCCGACCAAATCGTGGCCAGGCCAGCGATGGAGTTCTTGTCGAACTCTGCGGAGCGGCGTTCCTGCAACTTGGCGGCGGCGACCATATCCTCCGGCACGCCGTTGTTGACGATGTTGCTCAAGATGCTGCGCACTTCACGCTGCAGTTGCGCCGGATCGCCACCGGCGGGATACGCCACCTCGGCCATGCCGATTCCCGCCTCGGGCATAGGATCGAAAGAAAATTCCGCCGAGAGCGCCTTGCCCTGCGCAACCAGTTCATGGAGCGCGCCGCGTTCGCTGTTGAGCACGTCGGCTAGCACTTCGAGGGCCGGGTAGTCGGGACTGTCCAGGCCCGGCAAACGCATGGCGATCGCCGCCGTGCCATATGGCAGGTCGCTTGTCATCGCGATCAATTCCGGCTGTACCGGCTGAAACTGGAACGCTGTCCGCGGCGGCAATTTCCTGGCCGGGATGTCGCCGAACGAGGCGCGAATCTTGGCCAGCGTCGCGCTCGGATCGAGATCGCCGGCAACCACCAGAATGGCATTGTTCGGGGCATACCATTTGTCATGAAATGACCTCAGCATTGCCGCCGTGGTCTTGTCGAACGAGGCCTTGGTGCCGAGCCCGTCATGCGCATAACTGGTCCCGGCGAACAGGGCGGTGCGCACCTTGGTAGACAGAATGTATTGCGGGTTCGACAGATCCTGCGCCACCTCCTGCTCGATGGCGCCGCGCTCCTGTGCCCAGTCCTTCTCCTTGTCCAGCACGTCGCGCATGCGCAGGGCCTCGACATGCAGCGCCACATCCAGATCCTCGGCGGGTACTGTGTAGTAATACTGGGTGACGGTCTGCCGCGTTTCCGCATTGAAACTGCCGCCCATCAGACTGCCGATGTTGGCCAGTTGATCCGCCGAAAGTCCGGGGCTACCGCGAAACATCATGTGCTCCTGGGCATGGGCCGTTCCGGGAAAGCCCGCTGGCGTTTCGTCGGCGCCGACCAGGTAACTGATCGAGGTCGACACCACCGGCGCCAGGCGGTTGGGCACGATGACGACACGTAAGCCGTTATCGAGGGTTGCCCGCAGCACCTCGTCCGAATTCGCTGGGACTGCCGCTGTGGCGGCCGGCAAGACCGAGCCCAGCAGCAACCCACAAAATGTTGCCAATACCGAGCGGCGAATGTTCCGCGTGATTGCAGCTTGGTGAATGAAATTATTCATGGCTTGGTCCAGTTAAAAAAGACGAGGAAGAAGTCTTGCTGTCGGGTCTTTGTCGTGCCATGGACTTGAGCTATCCCAGGCGCAATGGGATGTACAGCTTCTCTCCATTGCGTTGCAGCAGTAGCGCCGCGGTCTTGTCCGTCCAACCGACAGCGGCGCTCACTTGGGAAAGTGTCGTGACCGGTCTGCCATCGATGGCCAGCAGAACATCGCCCGGCTGCACCCCGGCCCGCTGGGCTGCGCCACTGACCCGTTCGATCAGCAAACCGGCCTCGATTCCGGATTCGCGTTTCTCCCTGGGCTGAAGGGGGCGCAGGGCCAAACCCATACGTCCGTCGGCAGTCGACGCGCTCGGCTCGGTCGGCTTTGTCGCCACATTCTTGGCGTCTTCCAGTTGCGCATGCAAGGTGCGGTGAGCGCCCTGGCGCCAGACATCGAATTCCATCCGGTCACCCGGCAGGGCGATGCCCAAGGTTGCCGCCAGATCGCTGGCGACGTCGATGAGTTTGCCATTGACAGACAACACCACGTCGCCGCTCTCAAGGCCGGCCCGCTCTGCCGCGCTGCCCTTGTCGACGTTGGTGACGAGCGCACCGACGGGCTTGTCGAGCTTGAAGGATTCCGCCAGCGTCTGATTCACTTCCTGCACCGAGAAACCGATGCGCCCGTGGCGAACGGTGCCGCTGTCGAGAATCTGCTGTTCGACGTTTTGCGCGATCTCGATCGGAATGGCGAACGACAGGCCCTGATAGCCACCGGAGCGCGAATAGATCATCGAGTTGATGCCGACGACTTCGCCGCGCATGTTGATCAGCGGGCCGCCCGAATTGCCTGGGTTGATGGCCACATCGGTCTGGATGAAGGGCACCGCACCGCCACCGGGTAGTGGCCGCTTGGTGGCACTGATCACGCCAGCGGTGACGGTGTTGTCGAAGCCGAACGGCGAGCCGATGGCCATCACCCACTCACCTACTCGCGGCGGCGGCGGTGGCGCCGTAACCACGACGGGTAAGTCGTGGGCATCGATCTTCAGCACGGCGACGTCCGTCAGTTTGTCGGAGCCCAATACCTTGGCATGGTATTCGCGGCGATCGGTCAATTTGACAATGACTTCCTGGGCATCGGCAACCACATGGGCGTTGGTCAGGATGATGCCGTCGGCGCGCACGATAAATCCTGAACCTTCGCCGTGCACCGGCAGGGTGATCTGCGGCGGTAAGCTGCCGAACTGTTGCTGGAAGCGCTGAATGAATTCCCGCATGGCATCGGCATCCTGCGATCCCGGGCCGGCATCCTCAGTAGCATTCGCGGTGGTTGAGACCTCACGGGTGCCGCTGATGCTGATATTGACCACGGCTGGCCCGAATCGGGCAGCGATACTGGCGATGTCAGGCATCCCGGCAACAGGGGTTACGGTGCTTGGCGCCAGTCCGGGCAGTATTGTCTCGGCATGAGTCTGTCCATGATAGGTAGCGGCCGAGAGTGCAATGGCCGCGAGGCTGACGAAGGCGACGGCGGAGCGGCGTTGCTGGGTTGGCTTGACGGACATGGTCTGATTCCTTGTTGATTGAGAGTGGTTGGCGAAGTTCATGGCTTGATGGCGGCGTGGGATCGGGGGATTGCTTATATCGACCGCAGCGGTGTATCCGTGTTTGGCGACTTGCAGCGAAAGTGAATGGCTTGTCGTTTGCGCCATCATTGCTGCTCCGGCGCGAGGCGCAGGTACAGGTCGACCGAGGCACCGCGCGGAAGCGTCATCGTGTAGCCGCGGCGGACCTCACCCAGGTTTGCGGTGACTTGATAGGTGCCCGCGGGAAGCGCTATGTCGACCAGCGGACCGGCATCGTCAATCGCGAAGACGCGGGCACCATGGGCGTCCTCGATATGCAATTTGAGGGGCTCCCGTTGCTGCTGCCGACGGCCGTCCGCGCGCATCGACAGCCACCATTGCAGTCCCACCAGAAGGTTGCTGCAACTTACGCCAAGATCGGCGGTAGCGTGGATCAGTAGCCTTGCCGCCGATGGCTCGGGCGCAAGGGGACGAACGGTCGCGTTCATGAAAGATTTGTCTCAGCAGTGGAGAGCTTGGTGCGACGAACGAATCCGGCCTGTACTCGCCGGGTGAAAGCCTGCGACTGCGGCGCCATTGGCGCGTGCCCGGGCACGTTGCACAAGCGCCGTCAGCAGCGCTGTGGCGGCTCCCGAACAGGCCAGCAGCGGTGAGGCCAGCAGCATTTGCGCCCAGCCATCCATGACGGTGACGCTGTACCGTTGCATATGGCGAACTAGGGCGACCACGTCGCTGGCGCGCACGTTCCTCAGGTCATCGAGATGGTCTTGCAGGTTCTCCCAGCCACTACGAAACAGGATCCTGGCGAAGATGCCGTTGGCAACCGGTGCGAGTGACAAAACACCAACCGGCCTGAGCAGTGGTTCTAGCAATTTGCTGCGCTCGATCACCGGCGCGGACTCGAAGAGTTCACCAAATAATTGTGCAATCGTCGTGTCGAGTTCACGGCCGGCGGGATCGGTCGAAGGCATTGCAGATTTCTTTTCATAGATAGTCATGGCAGTTCGCTCCCGGTATTGGGTGGCATTGGCGCTTTGCGGGATTTCGTCGGCTCTCAAGTAAAAAAATCGCTAACTCTGTGTTATTTCGAGAACACCGTTCCCGCGATCGGGCGGGGTTGGGATGCTCAGAACGCGACGTGCACGCCGAAAGTGATCTGGTCGATGTCGGGTCGGCCGCCGAACTCGTGGGGCTGGTAGCGTTCCCACTCGCCGCGCAGGATGACGTTGCTGGTCACAGCGTACTGCGCACCCAGGCCCAGCTTCAGCCCGCGGCCACTGTCGCTGCCGTTGGCGGTATTGAGGTTGATGTGCGCCATGCCGAGGCTGGCAAGCAACGACCATTGATTGCTCATCGGCAGGAGCCCTACGGCATCGACATATTCACCATGCCCGTCGGCCCGGCCCGTGGCATTGTCGATATGCCCGAGGTTGGCGATGCCGGCCTCAAGGGCAAAGTTGGGCGAGAACTGGTAGCCGCCGAACACTTTGCCGCTCAGGCCGGAGCCGTTGCCGGTGATGCCGTTGATGTTGTCCTCGAAATGCGGGATACCCAATGCACCGCCAAGGTAGGCGCCTTCGGCATGGGCGGAGACTGCGCCGAGGCTTCCCGCAACGAGGAGCACTGCGATGAGCGGTTTGCTTTTGCGAATTGCCATGATCTTTTCCCTTTCCACGGGTTGCATCGTTATCGGTGCATGGGACGCATCTTGGCCGCCGACCAGCAAGGCAATGTTGCGGATCGCCATCGGTTGTGTTGCATTTGAAATAAACGGACGACGTGCGCAACGAGGCCAGCCTGGCCTGGCGTTAGCAAGCGCACTGGAACACGGGTAGTGAATTGTCGCGACGGTAGGATGCGCGGCGATCTGGGGCAATGCCGGGGCGGTTAACGCAGCAGTTCGGCTAACGATTGGGCAAGTTCAGCGCGCAGCAGTGGCTTGGTCACGACTCGCGTTACGCCGACGGCAGCGGCGCGGGAAGCCAGCAGCGCACCGCCGTAGCCGCTGATCAGCAGCACCGGTAATTCCGGCGCGAACACCCGTATCGCCTCGGTGAGCTGTGTGCCGGTGAGCCCAGGCATCACTTCATCGGTGATGAGCGCGGCAAATCCCTGCGGATCGTCACGCAACTCCGCCAGGGCAACGAGCGGATCGCTATAGCCAACCGGCTCGTAGCCTAGGCCCTTGAGAACCTCCTCGGCCAGCGCCACGAGGCTGGGCTCATCGTCGACCACCATCAACTTCTGTCCAGAGCCGGTCGACGTTGCTTTCGGCGAGTGTTCCACAGACTCAAGAGAATCCTTGCATTCAGGAAGGTACACCGTGAAGCTGGCTCCTTGCCCGGGTGTACTTTGCACGTCGATCGCGCCGCCGAATTCGGCCACCACGCCATGCACCACCGCCAACCCCAGACCAGTGCCTGACTGTGCGCCACGGGTTGTAAAGAACGGCTCGAACAGTCGGTCCATGACCTCCGGTTTGATGCCGGTGCCCTGGTCGGCGATGGTCAATGACAGATAATTGCCGGGTTGCAGCTGGCTATGCGACAACACGCGCGATGCGTCCACCTGTTGCCGATGGAGCTTGACGCTGAGCATGCCGCCATCGGGCATCGCCTGCATGGCGTTGTTGCACAAGTTCATGACAGCCTCGAAAGCCTGCGTCGGATCACCGCGCAAGCGCGCCCCGGCGGCTTCCAGTCCTCGCTCCAGAACCACCCCCGGGCGCAGCGAAGCGCCCAGGAGATTCAGCACTTCCTCGACCACCGGCTCCAGCGCGAAGACGGTCGATACGCTCGCCCCGCCGCGGCTGAAAGCAAGGATGCGCTCGACCAGCGCCTTGCCACGCATCGCCGCTTGCAAGACCTTGTCGAGATGGCGAGCCTGCTTGCTGTCCGGCACTGCAGCATCCTGCGCCATCTCGCCGAAGCCGACGATGGCGGCCAGCACGTTATTGAAATCATGGGCGACGCCACCGGCCAATGTTCCGAGTGATTCGAGTTTGCTGGCACGCGAGCGTTGCGCCTGCAAGGCCCGCTGCGCCTCGGTGTGGCGTCGCTCGGATTGCACAACCAGACGCACCGCCACCAGCATGATCGCCAACAGTAACGCCAATGCCACCGCCGTCATTTGCGTGGCCTGCCGCCAGGCAGCCAGTACGGCGACAATGTCCCGAGTCAATATCACCTTGAGACCGTAACGCGGCAAATCGTGCAGACTGATCAGGCGCTCGCTGCCGTCGCGAAGCGTGCGCACTTCCATGCTCGGCTGACTGGCCAGGCGCCGCGCCACGGTGGCCTCATCAAAACTCGGCGTGGCGACAATTTCACCGGCGAGACGAACACCATCGTTGCGGTAGACGGCCATGCGCGCATCGGCAGCCGGTGAGGCTACCGAGAAGGCGCCGAGGAGATCCTTCGCCGGCATGGCCGCCAGTATCCAGCCGGTATTTCCGGTTGGAGCGACAAAGCGCACCGCCAGCGCCACCAGCGATTCATTGGCGCGCGTGTCTTCAAAGGAACGGCTGACCGCAGTTGTTTCGTCGGCCAACTGATACAGCGGCGGCGAAAACGACTGCAAATCGGGAATGGGTGTCGTGTCCGACGCGGCCAGCAATCGGCCTTCGCGGTCGACCAACCAAAGCGTTCTTATCAGCGGCATCAAATCGGCTCGCGTCGCCAATGCCGGCGCCGCACCGGCGCCACTCAGCGGCAGACGACCCTCGCGCAGCTCTACACGCAAGGCAAGCAAACCCTCCTCGGCACCGTGCAAACCGCGGTCGATTTCATCGGTCAGCGCCAGCGACAACAATCCTATTTCGCGCCCTTGACCTTCCAGCGCGTCGACCCGCAGATGCCACAAGCCGATGCCCGCGACGGCCGCCACGGCAAACCACAGTGCCAGCCCGATCAGCCATAGCCGAGGCGCGGTGGTTCGACGCTTCAAGAGGGTATCCATGCGCTATGATAGGCTGCAAATCTGCACGTGATCTTCGCTTGCATCCATCATAACCACACAAACCTTTTCGCACAGTCGATGAACACTGCCAACACGCCACACATTCTCGTCATCGACGACGATCCCACCATCCGCGAGCTGGTGGCCGAATATCTCGGCGACAACGAGATGCGGGTCAGTGCCGGGGCTTCTGGGCAAGATCTGTTCGCGATCATCGATCGTGAGGCCATCGATCTGGTGTTGCTCGATCTGAAATTGCCCGGCGAGGATGGCATGCAACTGGCCCGCACTCTGCGCGAGCGGGCGACAGTGCCGATCGTTCTGCTCACCGGGCGAAAGGAGGAAGCCGACCGCGTCATGGGGCTCGAACTCGGTGCGGACGACTACATCACCAAGCCTTTCAGTCCGCGCGAGATGCTCGCCCGCGTGCGTGCCGTTCTGCGTCGCTACCAGGTACAGACGACGCTGCCCGAGCGCGACAACACGCGACGGGCATTTCGGTTTTCCGGATGGGAATTGAATCTGCGCACGCGCCGCCTGATCGCTCCAGACGGCACTGCCGTGGAACTGTCCAACGGCGAATTCAGCCTCTTGAGCGCGCTGTGCCGGGCGCCGCAGCGAGTGTTGTCGCGCGACCAGTTGCTGTCGATGTCGCGTCTTCACGAAGCCGAGGTCTACGACCGGACCATCGATGTACAGATCCGCAGACTGCGCCTCAAGATCGAAGCCGACTCGGCCAATCCGGAGTTGATCATCACCGAACGCGGCGCCGGCTACCGGCTGGCCAGCGAGGTCGAGACGCTGTACTGAAGCCCCGCTCAATTTCACGGCGTCAAGGAGCTATCTCGGCAGCGACTCTGTTTGCCGTATGACCTTGTCCTCGCCGCGTAAACCACAGGTGGGCGCGATCGAGGTAGAGATAAACCACCGGCGTCGAAAACAGCGTCAGCGCTTGCGACAGCAGCAGTCCTCCAACCATCGCGTAGACGAGCGGGCGGCGCAGTTCCGAGCCGGCACCGTGACCAAGCATCAGCGGTAGGCCGCTCAGTATTGCGCAAACCGTGGTCATCATGATGGGACGAAACCGCAACAGGCATGCCTGGTAGATCGCATCGTGCGGCGACAGCCCGTGTTCGCGCTCCGCGGTGAGGGCGAAATCGACCATCATGATGCCGTTGTTCTTGACGATGCCGATCGAGAGGATGATACCGATCAGGGCGATAACGCTCAAGTCGTAGCCAGCCAGGCGCGGATCGATCAGCGTGACAAGGGCTTCCACCGCGTCGTGCAGGATTCGCTCTTGGTCAGGATATTGCTGTTCGCCCGCCCTTGAAAACAGTCCAGAAAGGATCTGCCACATGCCGACTCTATTGAGGTTATACAAGATTCGATTCGCCCTGCTGCGCTTATGACGTTTTGCCTCGTTACGGGCCAAGGTAACGGCGCACATGCTTTGCGAGTAATTGCCGGCAGTCGCCTCCGAGGTTCTTGGCGGTCAAAAATCTACCGCGCCAAGGGGCCGAACACCGCCATCACAACTATTTCGAAATGGCCGCCGGTATCCTTTTCGAAAATCGTCATCACGTCAGTGAAGTCCATAGTTTCATTTTACGGCCGCTTCGAACAGAGCGCGTCAAAGACATCGGCGACGGCAAAGATGCGGAGGAGGGACAACTAGGAAACAATCTGTAAGTAGTGGCAAGGCACGTAACAACTGGTCACATCTGAAATGCCTCCAGCCGTTCCGCAAGTAGACAATACAAACTGCAGGGCCGGTCGGTTGGCGTTGGTCACAGCGACCTTTGCAGCGACGACCATCTGCACAGACTGGAGATTCAATCATGTCAACGAATAAACGAATTGCGCTAATCGCTACGTTGCTGGCCGCAGCAGCGGTGGCTTGTCCGCCCGCCTGGGCAGATCGCGGGTATGGCCACTATGGTCATGGTGATGGTGGCTGGGGATGGGGTTTGGGACTTCTGCTGGGAACCGCCATCCTCATCGACGCCACGCAGCCTCGCCCGGTCTATTACCCGGCGCCGACCTATGTCGCCCCACCTGTTTACGTGCAGCCACCGGTGGTTATGTCAGCCCCTGTGGCTTATGCGTCACCGCCGCCTCAAGCGCAGCTGGGCGAGCAATCGTGGTGGTATTACTGCAATAGCTCGTCAAACTACTATCCCTACGTCAGAAATTGTCCAGAGGGTTGGACGCGGGTGTCTCCACAACCACCCGGACAATGAGCGCAATCCATGCAGGACATTGCGCCATGGCGCGGGTTGCCAAGTGGACTTGGCCTGCCCTGCTGGCGATAGCACTATTAAGTGCCTGCGCTCAGCCACACCGTCCGCCCCCTGACGAGAAACCAAAGTTTGCCCATGGTCACGGCTACACGGCGGAACGGCGCTATGCCACCACTCCTCTGCACGAAACATGGGACCGCCGCGACAACGTCATCGATGTCGAATTGCTCACGCCGACATCGCCGGGCCGCTATCCGCTGATCGTCTATCTTCCTGGGTTGGGCGAAGCCGCCAACGCCGGCAATCAGTGGCGCACCGCCTGGGCCGAAGCCGGGTATGTTGTGCTGTCGATGCAGCCGAAACAGTTCGGTCCGGCGGTGTTGGGTTCGAGCCAGGCCCGTTCTGGGGATTTTCGTGCACTGGCCCGCGAGCAGTTTGCCGCCGCAGCGCTGGAGCAAAGATTGCGTGCGCTGGCAGACGTCATTCCCGAGGTGATCACACGCACCCAATCCGGCAGCGGAATCTACGCCAGCATCGACACCGACCGCATCGCTGTTGCCGGCTTCGACCTTGGCGCCCAGACCGCGATGGCCGTTGCCGGCGAACTGACCGGCGCTGCGCCCGGTCCTGGCTCGCCTGTGCGAGCGGTGATCGCCCTCAGCCCCTACGTGAACCTTGCCGCCGGCGGGCTCGAGCAGCGCTTCTCGGCAATTGCGATGCCGGTACTGTCGGTGACCGGCACCGACGATGGCGACGCCTATGGAGTCGTCAGCAGCCCGGCGTTGCGCCGCGCACCTTGGCAGAACATGCCGGCCGGCGACAAATATTTGTTGCTGCTCGAAGGTGCGACGCATCTGACGCTGGCTGGCAATCTGGGTGGCAATGCAAGCGAGAAAGGCGCGAGCGGCGCCGATAGTCGGTCTAGCCGCCCTGACGGTGGCGCGGAGCAACGGAATTTCGGCGCCGATTTGCGGCAGAATCTCGGCGAAGGCGATCCCTCGGGATCGAGCCGACATCGTGATCGCAGCGGCGGCAAGCGCGGTGGCGACAAGCGCGAAGGTGCAATGGAACAAGGGTCGAACCCGATGCACGTCGCCTATGTTCAGAGCGTCAGCACGGCCTTCCTCGATGCCGTTGTCAAGCAAGATTCGATAGCCCGGGAATGGCTGTATCGCGACGCCACTCGCTGGCTGGCCGATGATGCGGAATTCCGCATCAAGTAGCGAATCACTCAAATCAGCAGTGGTCGGCTAACGTCCATGACGAGTTACTGTCGTGGAGTGCCGACGGCCGTTTTGAACACTGGGTCCGGGCTATGGAAAACTCGGCGACGGGCTCTCTAAAATTGCGCAGCAATACGATTTCTGGGTTGCGCAAGGCTTCAGTGGAGGCGGCTCTGTCGTGAATGACCAAGTCTTTCATCCTCGAAGACAGGGAAATTGTCAGTTTTTCCGATCAGACCGGAGCACTGAAGCTTTGCCTTGTCGGTCATGCGTTTGGGAGTTCTCTTTCATTAGCCGGAGATAGCGTCAGAACCTCGGCGATTGCTCGCAACCTTATGGACGAAAATCATTCAAGGAGAAAGACCCATGACGACAAGACGCGATTTTCTGCTTGCCTCCACGGCCGCCGTCGGCGGAATAGCAGTTGCAGTGCCCGAGCAAGCCCATGCTGCGGCAACGTCGCGCTTCGAAAAGTATTTGGGGCCTCACGAGATGCCCAAGAACCTCACGTTGCTGTCGATCGCCAATCCTGATGGCAGCGAAACACTCGGTATCAAGACCGATAACGGCATCATTGACGTCGTGGCAGCATCCCGATTCCTGCGAATCCCGGCACCACAAACGCTTGATGCACTAATACGGGAAGGCAATGCCTCCAGCCTGACCAGGATCGCCGCTACCAGTGGCAAAACCAAGATCAAAGCGGCCTTGCTCGATGAATCCAAGATCAAGTTCGGACGCCTGTTCACGAGGCCCGGCAAGATCGTTTGCGTCGGCCTGAATTACAAGCGTCACGCCCAGGAAGTCGGCATGAAGGAACCTAGGGTGCCGCCATTGTTCAATAAATTCAACAACGCCCTGGCCGCCCATCAATGCGTCATCAACTTGCCACCGCGAGACGTGGCGTACAAGTTTGACTACGAAACGGAATTGTTGATTGTCATCGGCAAAGCCGCGCGCAACGTGCCCGAAGCCGATGCATTGAGTTACGTCGCCGGATATTGCACCGCAAACGATTTTTCAGCACGAGATCTGCAACTGGAACTGCCGAGTAGTCAATGGATGATCGGCAAGACGCTCGACAATTTTGCACCGATCGGACCCTATTTTGTGTCGGCCGACCTCGTCGGTGATCCGAATAATCTAAAGATTGAAACCCGTGTCAACGGCGAGGTTCGCCAGTCCTGGAACACCAACGACTTTATCTTCAACACCCAGCAGATGATTGCCTACATTTCAAAGCACTGGACGCTGGATCCAGGGGACATCATCTTTACGGGAACGCCGCATGGAGTGATCCTAGGCTATCCGAAGGATAAGCAGGTGTGGCTTAAAGCTGGCGACCAGATCGAAAGTTCGATCGAAAAGTTGGGCGATTTGAAGTTTCAATTGGCTTGATTTTGTTTGCATGACTGAAAATTGGTCGTGTCCGAGCGATTAGCTTCCTGGGAAGCTCACGCTTGAGCCGAAATCGGCGATCGTCTTCCCAAAATCTTACGACTGACCGAAGCGGGTGCTGTAGCGGTCATTGATTTCGCGCGCCATTTCGGCGCGTCGATTCGAAAGCGGTCAGTGAGCATCTATTCGTCCTGTGTCGCCTTTGGGTCGAATGCCGCCGGCGAGTTCTTCCTGCCGAGCGGAAGCCAGTCTTGATTGTGATGCGCTGCACAAAGCCAGATGCATATCAATCACGCATTCCGGATAGCCCAAATTTGCAGAATGACGAAAGCGCCGTGACTATGCGGCTGCCAAAAGGCTCTCATAGGGAATATGCAAACCATCATGCAGTCGTTTCACCATTTGCAGACTAAGGCGACGCTTGCGGTTGAGTACCTCGGAAACACGGCCACTTGAGCCGATGTAGATCTCCAGGTCTTTTGGCGTGAGTCCTTGCTGCTCCATCCTGAATTTGATGGCTTCCACCGGGTCCGCAGCAGTGACCGGGAAATGTTTGTGTTCATAGGCTTCAACGAGGGTCACAAGAATTTCCATCTCATCTGCCTCGGGCGTACCTTCGCTTGCCTGATACACCAATTCCAGCCGCTTGAATGCAGCACGCAAATCGTCGTCGTTACGGATCGGCTTAATATTCATTGACCGTCTCCACATTAATCTGGTCATACCGGGCATGGGATCCAAGGAACTTCACCCACACGATCCCGGCTCTGTACTGCATTTCAACAACCAGGCGGTATTTGTTCCCCGCGATGTTGAACACCACACGATTGTTGCCACACATGCTGGCGCTGCCGTATTGCTCTTTGATGTCCTGTGGTGTCTTCCAGTTTGCCTTGAGCACTTCGTCGATCCAACTTTGCAGGCTTCCTTTTGAATCAGCACATTCCGGCTGACTCCAAAATCTGACCAACGTACTCTTGGCAATCAGCCGCACAAGCAAACCTCCCATTTTGGGAGATTGTAGGCTGGCCGAAACCCATCGGTCAAACACAATATGGCAAAACGGCCCTTTTGCCTGATTGTTTCATGCGAATTTTCGAAAACTGACACTCTGAATGGACTAAAGACGCAGACATTTCAGCCGTCCCAGAGCGGCTTCCTCGAGACGATGCGCAAGTGCTCTGGATGGCGCCCATTGCCCACCACGGTTGATAAAGCGGCTCGCCGAATCGACGACTGTCGCTGAGCCATCAGCTTCAGGTTGGAGTGGCGCAAGAGAAAGTTCGGCACGAGCCCGTTGCTGGCGCTCAAACGCGCTTGCATCGAGCCGCCCATCGGCATCGAAGGCGAGGATGCTGTACGAGGTCCATACAACATGAAGCGGCTGGCGATCGACAAGCTCGACGACAACACCGGTCTGGCGAACTCGCGTCCCGGCGAAACGCGGAAAACGGCACGCGGACTCATCACCAAGCATGCGTTCGAACGTGGTGATCGGTAAGCGATAGATGCTGTCGTGCTGGTCAAGCAGAAAGACACGTGACGATAGGCCCATTACTTGTCAGCCGAATGCCAATCCGCCAGATTAATCGCCTTACACATCGCGATCGATCAACTCCGCTTCGGCGTCGACGTCGAGGATTTCCAGTGCGAGCCCTTCACCGCTGATAGCAATGGAATCGACCACCCGATGCAACAGGCTGTAGGTCACCCGCCACTGCTGCTGCCCACAAAGCAGGGTCACCGTCTTGTCGTTGAGCCGGACGATTCGGCCGCTGCGCTGCTGATGGCTGCGATCAAGGAAACCGACGGTGTCACCGATTGCCACGGCATTGCGTCCGAGCCCCTGTGGCGGCTGTTCCCGGATCTCGACGTCGGCACCGTCCAGATTGATGGCCGCATACGAAATCAGCCAGCGCTTGCGCGTGGCAGCATCAAGGACGACAGCATGTTTTCGCCGCAGTTCAAGAATCTGTCCAGCATGGGAGCGGTTGGCCCGTGGATCGAAATAGTCGACGGCCAGGCCGACGCGCAGTCCTGACTGCACGGCAACCATCCAACCAGGTTGATCGAGAATGCGATCAATGGCGGCGCGCAGCCGAAACAGATCGAAGGCGGAGGCGTTGTTGAGAGCGGCAATCGTGTCGGAAAAGTTCATTGTTTTGTGCCTGTCGCACTGGCCTCGCAGCCGTCAGATTAGCGCCCATATCCAGAAAATTAAAGTGAATTCAGTCGTGACCTGATTTGAATGCTGGATGACTCGATACGAAACTCCGCATCATCTGCAATCTTGCGACTGGCGTCGAGATAAAGGCTTTCCTGGGCAATCGGACTTTTCATTACAAGTGCATGGCGCGAGACATCCAGGAGCAACGACTAACAACATGATTTGCGGCCAGGCTTGCCAAGCGGTTACGCCAAGCGACATTGGGCGTATTCGCGATCTATGAGCCAATGCAGGAACCGGGTTTCCTTGGAAACACCCCAGTAGTGCGCCTTGCACCTGGCAACGTAGGTATCGAGATCGTCGAGGCTTCGGATGTTCACCGGCTCGATGTCGGTGATCCTGTGGAAGCGCTCGACCTCCCTATGCGTGAGGCGAACCCGCGAGCCGAAGCGAATCACAATTGCTTTGCCTTCAATGGTTGATGTGCCATTTTCCCTAGATTCTTTCACGTCTTTTGGCATTTTTTCTCGGTCATGCAAAAATTTCTGCAGTGATAACAGAGTGATATTCGGCTAACACTTGAGAGCAGCCAAGCTCGTCTAGGCATGATCGCAGTCTCCAAAACAGCAGATTGCAGAACGCCATCTCCAAGCGGATTGAGTACCTTGAGATTGATGATGGCGTCCGATGTCTGGTTCTTGATAGGCCCACAGAGCATACCCGACACTCATCCCGCTTACGCCCATTCCATTCCGGAATGTCGCCCGGCACGTTGCCGGCGTCGCAGACGTTACCTGCCACCATCTGTCGTGTCGGTTTCACCGGCACTTTCATCCCAAACGGGGACATCGTCCCCCTCGGGCTGGGTGTTCCCGTTTTCTTATTGGAGAACACCATGGATATGTCGTTCTTGTCTCGCGCAGACCTGATCAACGAATTGCTCTCACCCCTGGATTGTGCGTCTTATGACAAGCCCTTGCATGTCAGCGAAGCCGGGGGCGAAAGGGATCAAACGAACAGCCTGCTGAACCGCCGCCTCGGTGTGGCGCGCGAACTGTTGCTACGCGATCTGCATGAGCAAATGCGCAGTGGCCCCTTGATGACATCACCGCAGGTAGTACGTGATTGGCTGCGCCTCTACTGTGCAGACCTCGAGCATGAAGTTTTTCTGGTGATCTATCTGGACAGCCAGCATCGTCTGATAGAAGCCGAGCAACTGTTTCGTGGAACGCTGACCCAGACTTCCGTGTATCCCCGGGAACTCGCCAAGGGCGCCCTCGCGAGAAACGCGGCGGCTTTGGCGGTCGCCCATAACCATCCATCGGGTGCGGTCGAGCCCTCAAGGGCGGACGAATTGCTCACCCAGACATTGAAGTCGACGCTGGGTCTTTTGGACGTTCGGCTCATCGACCATTTCGTCGTGGCCGGCGATCAGGTGATCTCGTTTGCGGAGCGTGGTCTTATTTGATATGCAACGGACCGGGCCTCAGACCGGTCCAGTTTTTCGTTAACGTGAAGGCCCGATAAAGAAAGGACTCTGTTAGTTGCCCACCAGCGCAAGGACTTCGCGTTCGGTCAATCTCATGGCATTCTGGTGATACGACGGGCCAACGCCAGGAGTTTGGCATTGGGGGCTGGTGGATTGCCCAGCGCATCCAGCACCTGCAGGCTGTCACGCTCAGATAGCACAAGGTGCTCAGACCGTTCGATGACCCTGCGAGCGGCATCCACAGCATGGCGCAAAATGACATCGGTCAAATCGGTTTGTCCGAGCGCTCCCGCCCGCATCAGGGTGGCCTTGTCCTCCGAGCGAACTGGCAAGGAAATGCCTCTATTACCTTCAATATCGGCACGAGACATGTATGACAACTCTATGCAGGCATGGTGCCTTGAACCGACTCCAGTTCCCGACAAGATGATGCAGCGTAACCCTCCAGATTGATCACGGCATCCGCCATGGCAGTCAGTTCCGGGGTCTGGGACACGAAGAATTCGCGCTGATAGCCACCTTTCCTCAGCACCTCCCGCTTCATCGTCATGAACATGCGCTTGCGCGAGAGATCCAAGGGCCCGTCGGCCTCGTCCGAGAATAGCGTATCGTAGTGCCGCCCCGCATGTTGCGCGAGGTACAAGGCCACTGCCCGGATCAGGCACTCGTTGATCCATACGCGTTCGCCGCCACTCATCAGGCCGACGCTCTTACTTTCCCCCGACTCGCCATCATGGACCAGGATATCGAAGCCCTCTTTCTGATCACCCTTGCCGGTTTCCACCAACGTGTGGATCGATACCGTGAATCGCGGGCCGTAGCAGGCGAGCAAGAGATCGTTGGCCAATCCTGCCAAGGCCGGACCCGCATCGTCAATCGCCAACGCGATCAGGCCATCATTACTCATGCATTTGGCAAACAGGATCCAGGATCCCAATTTGGTTTCGATGTTGGCGATGCGGCTGGCGAGCTCAGCGCGGCGTTTGGACAAACCGTTGGCCTGTTGCCGCAATACGCCATTGGCTTCGGCATCGCGCACCGCTGCCAGGTAAGTTTGTTCAGCCGAGGCCACTGACAAACCACATTGATCCATCGTCGTGTGCGCGAGAATTAGCTGCTGGTCGTCATAAGGCGCAGGCAAGCTCGCCAATGCCTGCTTGAGCCGTTCCAGCGTGGCACGGTTGTGCAGGCTCTGCTGATCTCGCTGGGCAGCAATGGTGCGGCGCACTGAACCGATCTGCTCGCGTTCGGCCAACTCCTCAGGCAATTCAACATTCTCGGAAATGACAACCGCGTCAGCCACCGATAATTGCAGTTCCTGCTCGATCTCCACGAGCGCGGCCTGTGCCTGCGCCATTGCGCCGGCTTTGGCGACCAGCAACGCATAACGCGAGACACAGGCACGGGAAATTTCGAGCCGGTGCTCGGCCCAAGCCAAACCTTGCGGCGCAGTGGCGAGGGCTTCATATTGCCTCCGCAATGCCACTCGTTCCTGCTCTGCGTCGGCTTTTGCGCTGGCTAATTGCTTGATCGTTCCTTTTGCGCTGGGAATCAGGGCCTGGGCCTCCCGCGCATCACCGAGCAGTCGGCATTGCCCCTGCATGGCGGAACCCGCACAAGGCACCTCCCCGGTCAAACCGAAGCGCCGCGCCAGTTCCTCAGCCTTGAGAAGCGCCTGGCCAGCTTCGCGCTCGATTCCGATCAGTTTCTGCTGAACCATCCGCTCTGCCGCCTGGCACTCGGCAAAGCGTTGCACGGCTTGCCGTGCGATCTCGACATGTGCCGTCCGTCGCAACAGGACCTGCTCCGTTTGAGGCAGGCGAATTTCAGCACGCTGCACTGCCCGCACATTCGCCAACACCGACAGGCACTGCCGACGTTGGTTCTGCAACCGTTCTCGGCGGTCGCGCTCCTGCGTGAGACGATGACTGATGCGCTGCTGCAGTCGATCCAGCCGCTGTTGCTCGCCTTGTTCCTGCGCTTTCAAGGCTTCGATGGCCTGCGTCCCGGCTTGAATAACAGCGTAGCACTCACCCTGAAGTTGCGCCCGACGCACTTCAATGCCGCTGGATTGGTCGCACTCCGCAACCAGTTGTGCATGTCGGGTTCGAGCAGCTTCCAGTCCGGCCTGTGCGCTTTGCCGGGCCATGAGACTTTGTACGACACGAGTCTCGGCACCGTCCAGACGACGCAACTCGGCCTCGACCCGCTGCGCTTCATCGTCCAGCCCGGCCTGTTCGTGGCGAATCGCTGACAAGCCCGACTTGAGCAGCCGTGCCGTCTCGGCGGCTTGTTGACCCAGCGCCCGGATTTCTTCCTGTCCGAGCAGATCGGCCAACAAGGTCTTGATTTCGGCATTGCGATAACTGCTCAGTTGCCGCTTGCCTTGTGCCGAGAACACTGACGTGAAAAAGGTATCGGCATTGCCGCAGATCGCCTCGACGCAGCGAGTGTAGGTTTCAACCTTGCCGTCTGACACTGTCCCATCCTCAAGCAGCATGGGTCTCCATGCTCCATCCGCCGCGAGCATGAAGAGAAAGGCTTCGGTCTTGCGCCGACCATTGTTGCGGATCACGACCTGTGATCGATAGCGGTGACTATCGTGAGCCCAGGTGAGATCCTTTTCGCTCTCGGGCAAGAAGACATGGTCGTAGTAGGAGAAGCCGCCTGGACCCGCCGCGGCCGCTCGTGAAGGCATGGTCAGATATGGATGCAAGTTGTCCATCACGGTGGTCTTGCCGCAGCCATTTGGGCCGGCAATCGCCACCAATTCGGCATCGGGCCCAAGTCGTTCGAAATCCAGGGTGAGGATATCGCGGCCCAAGCCATCGCGTATGCCACGAAAACCCTTGAGGGTCAGTGAAAGTGGTTGCATGTGTCTACTCCAGAGGGATGATCACCTCAGTCTCTCGCACGAAAGCAACTTTGCAAGTCCGGCTAAACGAGATGGTTTACATGCGCGCCCGAGAATACTCTGTCTGCGCGACCGCCGATGTTTTTGAAAAGAACTGCAGTTCCCATCGAAAGGCGGATTTCCAGGTCCTCAGCCCTCCTGGAGCAGATCGCGCACCGTGGGTAATCGAGAACGCACAGACAGCACTTGGATCAGCTGACTGGAGTTCGTTCGCGCAACGCATTGTCATGGCAATGGTGATGCATCTTTCAGAAACGGTAAGATGCATGCAGCCGCGATGAATACTCCGTCTGGGTTGCATCGCGGTCAGGCGGGACTGGGAGTCATCCCGTTCCGCCGTCACCGATCGCGAAACATCATGCGAGCAACGGGACGGTCAGTGATGGCCCATCGCCACGGCCAGCATCTTGTCTGTGCGTCGCTTGTTGGCTTCCGCCAAGGTCAATCCAACCAGAGACTCTGGAGGCAGCAAGACATCCCAATGCTGTTGAAAGAGTTCGACCGTATCGCCGCTATCCATGCGCGCGAGATAGATCTTTTCTTGATAGGACGGCGCGTTGGGTCGTGATACCAATTCCACTGACTGGATTCGCACAGCACACTCCTGAGGTCAAACGCGGGTGGATGGTTATTCTCATCCTGTTGGCAGAAAGAATCGCGAGGAAGAGAGAGATGAATACCGCTTTTTGTCATCGTTATTGCGCAATCAGAATTTGGCAGGAAAACTTGGTCACAAATGGCGATAACATGCAGGCTCTTATTCTCAAAGGAAAATCCATGGTCACCTATCGCAACGTCAAGGCACAGATCGCCAAACTCGAAAAACAGGCTGCCGATCTCTACAAGAAGGAAGTCGCTGGCGTGGCCGCGAAGGTCCGAGCGCTCGTTGAGGAATACGGGCTCACCGCGGAAGATCTGGGTTTCACGGGGAAACCTGCCAAGGCCGCCAGAAAAGCGCGTCAAGCTAAAGCCGTGACCAAGACCGCTGGGGTTCCGAAATACCGTGATCCGGAATCCGGCAAGACGTGGACGGGGCATGGCAAAGCGCCGGGATGGATTTACGAAGCGGTGAAACAAGGAAGATCGAAGGATGACTTTTTGATCGGCAAGAAGGCACCTCGAGGAAAAGCCACAGCCGCCAAGACAGAGAAGTCCGTTGTGTCGGCCAAGGTCCCTAAAGTGGCGACATTCAAATCGGGCAAGTTGCTGAAGGTCAAGCCACCCAAGGCGACAAAAGCTCAGGCCCACACCAAAAAAGCAGTGGTGAAGAAGACTGCGGTAGTCGCCAAACCGGCCAAGGCGAAAACCGCCAAGGCACCAGTACGCAAGTCGACCACCAAGAAACTGCCCGTTGCCGCAACCGTTGTTCCGGCAACGACCGGTGAGGCCTCCGCATAAGACACGCGATCACCCCGGCAGCCAGCGATGCGTGACTGCGGCGATGCACCGCCGAAGACGCATGGCGGTAACGGATTCGGAGCGTTAGAACGGTGACCCACCAAGAGACCTTTACGATCCGAACTGAGGGTCGCGGCATGACGCAGATCACACGTCGAGTCGCGGAGATCGTTGGTCGGGGAAAGATTGCCACTGGTATGGCGCACGTCTTCGTGCGCCATACCAGTTGTTCGCTGGTGATCACCGAAAACGCCGACCCGGCGGTGCGTCGCGACCTTGAGACGCTGGCACAGCGATGGGCTCCAGATGGCGATCCGGCCTATCTGCATCAGACGGAAGGCAGCGATGACATGGCGGCTCACGGACGAAGTGTGCTCACGTCATCGTCAGTCACCGTGCCCATTGGCCAAGGCCAACTCCTGCTCGGCACCTGGCAGGGTATTTACCTCTGGGAACACCGAACGGC
>CAISUK010000620.1 GCA_903888645.1 uncultured Pseudomonadota bacterium
ATAGACAGCAGGCTGATCGGCCCTCCATTGCTCCATGCCCTCGCGACCATCGCTGGCTCGACAGATCAAGAACTGCTGCAATCGCTGGCGGGGCGATTCAAGAACTATTACGATCAGGATGGCTATCGCGCGACAGCGCCTTTCCCTGGCATTTCCGAATTGCTCGAAGAGCTATCGACGAGTGGCGCCAAACTCCATATCGCCACCAACAAGAGATCGCTGCCAACCATGGCAATCCTCAAACTCCTGCAATGGCAGAAGCATTTTTTCTCGATCTATGCGCAAGACAAGGTCACGCCTGCTTACCCGAACAAGTCGACGATGCTGCGACACCTGCTCGCCGAGCAGGCTATAGCGCCTGAATTGGCGGCGTATATCGGCGACACAGTGGAAGACGGCGTAGCGGCGAGAGAAAATCAGCTAGCCTTCATTGCGGTTGATTGGGGGTATGGAAGCTTCGATAATTTGGCCGGCGCGGACTCATTGATCCGCGTATCGTCGCCGCCGGGGCTGCTGGAAGCCATAGGATGGGTCACACAGGATCAAGATAGATGATGTAAGCGATCCCTAATCCGCTATTCGTGCTCGAGTTGGCCAACAAC
Organism: uncultured Pseudomonadota bacterium; assembly: GCA_903888645.1. Taxonomy (GTDB): domain Bacteria; phylum Pseudomonadota; class Gammaproteobacteria; order Burkholderiales; family Rhodocyclaceae; genus CAISUK01. Next base: position 603 of record CAISUK010000620.1, read on the forward strand.
CACATGGGCGACCTTGACCATGGCTTGGCCGTGATTCGTGCCTTCGGCGAAGTTCGCCGCGAATTCCCTTTCCGCTTCGCCTTCAAGCTGCATTATCGCGATCTCGATACCTTTATTCATCCGGCGGCCGATGGCCGCGATGACATCAAATATGTCAGGCGCTTTTCCGAAACCCGGCTGAACCGTGCGGACTTCGATCGTATCGTGATCGAGATGCGTGACAACGGATTTCTCGCCATGGCAACGCCGTTCGTCGAAGCTTCGGTGGATGTTATCGAATCTCAAAACCTCGACTTCATCAAGATCGCCAGTTGTTCCTTTACCGACTGGCCGCTATTCGCTTCCGCGAAATTGACTTCCCGAGAAATTTGAATATGACAAAATTATTCGTTCAGTAGGGGCAATTCTTGAGGAGGAATTTCATACGGATCACTTCTTTGCGTCTTTGGCCATCTGGTCGGCGGGTTTGATTCCCTGACAGTCCGACCCGAGATACTTCATCTGTGTCTCGTTCTGCATCGTATGGCGGCCTTGGGCGTCGGTTGTTGTCATATCCATGCGGGTAGCCACCATGTCGCCGCTCACGGTGCTCTCGCCCTTGCCAACGGTGGTTCCGCCATTGATTTTGCAATTGAATTCGAAGCTGCTCTTGTTGCCGCTGCGGTTGAACTTCGTCGGTTCGCAGCGACCTTCCGGATCGACCATCGGCTTGTCCATGGCAGCCATGGCGGGGCTCATGCAGATGCGGATGCCGCCCCCGGCCTTGCTCTTGGCCGGCATGCCCTGCCCACCCATCATGGCTTCCATCTTCTTGCGCTGATCCGGAGACATCTGTGCCATTGCCTCCTCCATTTGGCTCATGGCAGAATTCATCTGGGCACTCATGTCGCGGCCGTCCATGATCTGGCGGATCGTCTTGATTTCCCACAGCCCTGGCTTCAGGGACGAACTCTGCGCGAAAGCGCTGCCGGTAAGAGTGACCAGAATTGCCAATGTCAATTTCTTCATGATTGTCTCCTGCGGTTAGGTTACGAACAACCGCCAGCCTAGCATTACCTCAACGTTAGAGGGGCCATGCTCGAATTAAATTCGAATTCGATGAAAGCGCCACGCTTTTTTACTCCTGCCAATCCTCGACAATCAGTCCATCGATGCGTCGGAACTCGCTGGTATTGTGCGTCATGATCGCCATCTTGTGCGCGAGCGCCGTGGCTGCAATCAGCAAGTCATTTGCGCCGATCACCGCTTGCCGCTTTAGCCCCGCCGGCGCTTTGTTGCCGTACAGATCTTCGCCAACTCGAAAAGCAGAAAGCTCAATCCTCCGGCCGCCAGTGCGCCAAACCAGAGCGACAGCGGCGGGCGGGCAAAGCTGAACGGCCCGGCCAGCAAGGGAATGCAGGTCACCGCCGCCAGGGCCAGCAAGGTTCCGCCAACCACCCAATAGCTGATCGGCGTAATCCGGCCCAATGCGCGACCGACGCCTGCGACGCTGGAGCGGCTGCTGAAGAGGAGCGCGCAATTGGCCGCGACCAAGGCGACGAAGGCGATGGTCCGCGATTCGGCTTCGGCGATTCCCGAGCGCAGCGATAACCAGTACAGCAGGACCACGACCAGCGTGGTGGCGGTTCCCTGGATGAGGCTCAGGCCGATATGCGCCGACGATACCAGCGGTTCCGTTGGTCGGCGCGGCGGCTGCTCCATCACGCCTGAGCTGGCTTCTTCAGCCTCAAAGACGATCGAGCAGGCCGGGTCGATGACCAGTTCGAGAAAGGCAATGTGGATCGGCGCCAATACCAGCGGCATCCCGAATAACAATGGTACGACCGACAGGCCGATGATGGGAATGTGCACGCCCAGCGTATAGATCATGGCCTGGCGCAGATTGGCGAAGATGCGCCGGCCGAGCCGCACGGCTTGCACGATGGCGCTGAAATCGTCTTCGAGCAGCACTAGGCTGGCGGCTTCTCGGGCGACGTCGGTGCCGCGCTTGCCCATGGCGATGCCGATGTGCGATGCCTTGAGGGCGGGCGCGTCATTGACGCCGTCCCCGGTCATCGCGACGATTTCGCCATTGCTCTTGAGCGCTTCGACGATCAACAGTTTTTGCGCCGGCGTGACCCGGGCGAATACGCAGGTTTTGCGCAGGCGTTCGGCCAATGCGGCGGGCGTCAGTAAGGCCAGTTCCTTGCCGGTCAGCACTTCTGCCGTCTCGATGCCGGCACCTCGGGCGATGGCCTGTGCCGTGCGCGGATGATCGCCGGTGATCATCATGACGCGGATGCCTGCACGCCGGCATTCGGCCACCGCCGCCGGTACTTCGGCGCGGAGTGGATCGGCCAGCCCGATCAGGCCGATGAACTGGAATTCGAAATCATGTTGAATGGCTGGCATTTTTTCGCCGCTGTGCAGCGCCTTGGCCACGCCTAGCACACGCAGGCCCTGGTCGGCCAGGGTTGCCGCTTCGGCCAGCACGCGCGTGCGCTCCGCCTCGCCAAGATGACACAGATCGACGATGGCTTCTGGCGCACCTTTATTGGCCACCGCGTGGTGTGCCCGCTCAGGAATCTGCCAGAGGTGCGACATCGCCGGTAGCTCTGGCGAAAGTTCATATTCGCCGGCCAGCGCCCAGTCGGGATGCATATGTTCTGAATTGGCCAGATACTCGCTGGCGAGGCGGTGGATCGCCTGTTCCATCGGATCGTGCGGCGTGATTTCGCTGGCAAGCAGCGAATATTCGAGCAGTTCGTGGAAGGCCTCCGGCAAGTCTTCCAGCGCCTCGGCATTGGTGATGGCGAGATGCTCGTTACCAGCGACCAGCATCGCTACTGCCATCCTGTTCTGTGTCAGGGTGCCGGTCTTGTCGACGCACAGCACCGTCGTCGCGCCGAGTGTTTCGATGGCTGACAGACGGCGCGTCAGCACTCGCGCCTGGGCGATGCGACGAGCGCCCAGCGAGAGAAAAATGATCAGGATGACCGGGAATTCCTGCGGCAGGATGCCCATGGCCAGCGTGATGCCGGCCAGCAAGCCATTGAGCCAGCCGCCGCGCGTGACGACGAACAGTACGGTGACGAGCAGGCACAGGCCGATGCCGATGAAGGCGAGCCGACGGGCCAGCGCGCCGAGCTCGCGTTGTAATGGCGACGAACCGCTGTCGATGGTCTGCAGCGATTGGCCGATGCGCCCCAATTCGCTGGCGCCGCCAATTGCCGTGACACGGACCAGTCCCTGGCCACTGGTGACCAGTGTTCCGGCGAATACCCGGTGCAGGGCTTCCGCTGCTTCGCCCGGGACATCGCCCGATGCACAGCTTGCGCGGGGCGCTTTCTGTACCGGCACCGACTCGCCGGTCAGCAATGACTCGTCAGTGGCCAATTCGTGGGCAGTAACGATGTCACCGTCAGCAGCGATCCGATCGCCTTCGCTGACGATGAGCAGATCGTCGCGGACCACTTCGCGGCCGGCAATGCGCTCGGCTTTGCCGTTGCGCATCACTAGCGCTCGCGGGCTGGAGAGATCGCGCAGCGCCTCTAGCGCCTTCTCCGAGCGCCGCTCCTGCAGCACGGTGACGGCCATGATGACAAAGACGAAGCCGAGCAGGATCGCCGCTTCCTTGCCATCGCCGAGCAGCAGATAAATGGCGCCGGCGCCGATCAACAAAAGGAACATCGGTTCGCGCGCCACTTCGGCGGCGATCTTCAGCAGCGTGCGCTTTTGCTCTACCGCCAGCTCGTTGAAACCTTCCGCTTGCTGCCGCGCCAGCACTTCAGACGACGACAGCCCCGGCGGGAATTCGCTACTGCCGGGAGTGACGGTGGCCGTTTCAACAAATGTCGGTGGCAATTCCGGGACTGTTGTCATATGACTCGCCGGTGACGATCAAAACACTATTTGGGCTCCATGCCAAGCAACAGGAAAGCAAGAAAACCGACGAAGAAAAGCGCCGTCGATAGCGGCGTTTCCGGCTCCTTGTGCGCCTCCACCAGCAGTTGCTCGGTCACAAGGAAGAGCAATGCGGCGAGCCCGAACGAGAGAATGAGGTCGAGCAATGCGCCGGTCAGCAGCGGAGTGAACAAAGCGCCGACCGCGGCACCGAGCAGAATAAGCGAAAAAAGAGCGGCACTGGTGGCGATAATACGACCAGCTTTCATGCCCTTGCCGCCGAGCGTGGCCGAGAGCGCGAGGCCGGTGGATAGGAGTTCGACCGCCAGGGCGACGGTCAATAATTGCCCAGCCTTGGCGCCGGCATTGAAGCTGATGGCGATGAGCAGGCCATCGAGAAAAACGTCGATGCCCAGGCCGGCGAAAAGTGCCGAATTGCCGGCGGACGACGACGTTCCGGATTCGTGCGCTTCGCCGCGTTTGGCAAACCACTGCAAACCGAGCATGAGCGCCACGCCGAGGCTGAAGCCGATCACCAGGAGCAATGGATGTTGGCGATGCACCACATCCGGCAGAATTTCCACGGCGACCACCGAGAACACCACGCCGGCGGCGAGGTGCTGGATGTGGCTGCGCATGACCGGGCCGGGCCGACGAAACGCCGCAATGGCCGAGCCGACGATGGCCGCGACCACCGGCACAATCGCAAACAGGAGCGCCTGCCATAAGTGGCCCAAGGCGGATGTCTCAGTCGGCATTCGCTTTGCGTCGATAGTTCGACAAGCGGCGCGGAATGGTCATCAAACCCATTGTCATGATCAGGAACATGGCGGCGAAGAACAGATGAGTCAAGTCGGTTCCAAGGGCGATTTGTGTGGGCATTTTCTCGACAAATTCCGTTGTTGGCGTGATGCGAGTCTGGACGCCCAAGCTTAACTGGCGGTTAACGAACCACGCGGAACACGAATGTGTCTGCAAAGCAACTTGTCATGAAAGGAAAAGCAGCCGTGATCGAATTGTCTCGCACCTATCGAGCGGGGCGGTTCAATAATGCAATTTGACGCCTTTGAACCAGCGCTAGGCAGATGGCGGCAAACCAATCCGCACACCGTCTGCTACCATTGTCAAAAATATCAGAGAAGGATCAATGTGGATAGCACCGTTGGCCTTGGCTTGACCCTTCCCGCGACTGTATCAGTGGAGCCTGCCCCTGCCGCGTTTGTCGATGCCGGTGGTCGGGTTGGCTCGGGAGCAGCGGCATGACTTCAACGTTGTTGTTCGTTGATGACGAACCCTCAATTCTTTCTTCGCTGCGTCGCCTGTTCAGGCAGCACGGTTACGAGATGTTTGCGGCAGAATCAGCCGCTCAGGCACTGGAGATCCTTGAAAAGGAAGCGATCGATCTGGTTATTTCCGACATGCGCATGCCGGAAATGGACGGTGCCCGTTTCCTGGAGCAGGTTCGACTGCGCTGGCCCAATGTAGTGCGCCTGCTTCTGACCGGCTATGCCGATATCACTTCGACGATTGCTGCCATCAACTGCGGCGAAATCTATCGATATATCGCCAAACCCTGGGACGACAGTGACATTGTATTGACGGTCCGGGATGCCCTGGAGCATCAGCGCCTTGTCACTGAAAATGCCCGGCTGCTCGCCCTCACACAGCAGCAGAACGACAAGCTCAAGGCATTGAACGCCAGCCTCGAGCAAAAGGTGGCCGAGCGCACCGCGCAACTGCAGCAGGCGTTGAAGGAATTGAAGCGCTCTTTTGTGGACACGGTCCATGTCTTCTCAAGCCTTATCGAATTGCGCGGCGGAGAACTCGGCGGCCATGCGCGGCGTGTCGCCGACTACGCGCGCGCCATTGCCCAGCGCCTCGGCCTGAACGACGCAGAAGTTCAGGATGTCATTCTGGCGGCGCTACTGCATGACATAGGCAAGATTGGTCTGCCCGACCAAGTGCTGCAAAAACCCTTCAACACCTTGTCGGTCGATCTCCGTGAAGAGGTCATGAAGCATGCACAGAAGGGACAGTCAGTGTTGATGGGCATTACCCAGCTGAAAAATGTGGCGTTGCTCATTCGGCATCACCACGAGTCTTTCGACGGCAGCGGCTACCCTGACCACTTGACTGGACTGGCGATTCCTCTGGGAAGCCGGATTCTCGCCGTTGCCAATGAGTATGACGCCCTTCAGTTTGGCACTCTGGTTAGTTGGCAACTGAAGCAGCAAGAGGCGCTCAGGTACTTGCTCGATAATCGCGGCAGGCGCTATGACCCTGCCGTGGTCGAAGCATTCAGTTCCTGGCTGGCCGAGGAAAAAAAGATGCCCAGCGGCGGAGTAGGGGTCAGGCCGGCGAGCTTGCGACCGGGTATGGAACTGGCCCAGGATCTACTGCACAAGGACGGCTACCTGCTCCTTACCAAGGGCTACCGGTTTGAGCCAGACGTGATCGCTCAGCTGACCCGCATGGAACAAGCCGAGAAACAATCCGTCACTGTTTTCGTTAAGGAAACACCGAATAAGTAATAAAGTCAGTCAGCGATTGGATTGTCATATTGGCAGAAAAACGCGGCATGCGAGACGATCCTCAAGCCGCGCATTATGCCTGGAGTCTAACGGACAACCGGCGAAAAGCTGATGTAAACGAGCACTATTTTGGCGCAACGGCGGCGCCGGCAGGCAATCCCGATCAGGACAAAACCGTCTCGCGTGTCTTGAGCACGCCGATCAGCATGAGGATTTCGTTGACAACCTCGATCGGAAAACCTGAGCGCGTGCCTTCACGGTTATCGGCCAGCAGATGCTTCAGATATTGCAGACATTCGTCCGTGCCCCAGCACGAAATAAGCTTCTTTTCGATGTGCTGGTATTGCTCCACACCGGCGCTGCTGCTGCCAATGTTGAAGTCGTCCCAGGAGATGCGGTCGACATTGAATGCCGTCATGATCTCGCCGGCGAGGCGGTCGAAGTCTTCGCGTCGTCCGGTTTCACGGTACATCTTCATCAGTTTCAGCCAAGGCGTGATCGCTTTCTTTGGATTCGCTTCGATGTATGCCACCAGCGTTTCCACGGCGTGCGCACTCATGCTGAGCGACAAAAGGACGTCGGCCAATTCGACCACCGCATCTTCTTCGTCGAGCGACAGGGAGGTTTTCCCCGTGCCTGCCTGCACAGCCTTGGCTTTGGCCATGGCCTTGGCCATCGCTGCGGAAGCGGTGTGATGGACGACATTGATGCCATTGTCACTGCCCTCGCCGGCGACCGAGCGTTCATCGAACGGATCGAGTATCGTGATGTCCTTGTTCTTGTTCGTGTCGCTCTTGCGGTTTCTGCGCTCGGAAAGACGCGCTAGTGACTCAGCATCGCCGCCACCGGCACGTCGACGCAGGAAATAAGCTGCAGCGCCGGCCAGGCCAACCAGGGCAAGCGCAAACAATGCCGTTTCGCCAACGCCGAGCCCCGACGACGTCGCCGCCGGCGTGGCAGCTGCGCTTGGCGGTGTCGGTGCCGGCGTGTTCAGAATGCGCAGGCGTTCGTCAAGCATCTTTGCCCGGTCGCCAAGGAGCGTCAATTGCTCTTCCAGTTGCTGCATCCGGTTTTTTGCCGTCGCCAGTTCTTCGTCCTGGCGTTGCATGGTCGCCTTCATTTCCTCGGCCCGTTGCATCAGTTCGCGTTCCCGGTCGGTGCCGGTACCGACCTTGCCTTTGCCGGGTTCAGAGCTACCCAGAACTAGTTTGTCCTGCTGGCCCGGAGCGGCCTTCTTCGCCGGCGTGGCTGACTTGGCCGACGGCACGAATTCCGGCAAAGCCGTCTTCTCGTCGCTGCCATGTTTTGCCGCCGATTTGGCGACTTTGGCAGCTTGCACTTGCGGCGTCTGCAATTCGTGTGGAACCGGCATTTTCACGTGGGTTCCGGCTGGCAACGGCTTGGTATACCAATTCTTGCCGGCGTTGCGCAATTCGGGGTTGGCATCGCCAATGGCATTGATCAGGCGCAGTCGCGCCTTTCTGTTGTCAGGCTCCAGTAATCTGCCCAATGTTCGAACGCTCTCGCCGTCGCCAGCGATCCAGTCGCCCGGCGCGTGCTGGCGTTCAGGAGCGGCCGAATGCTCGACTGGCTTGGCCGCAGCGGTGGTTTCTGCGCCGGCATCCGGGGCGGCACTCGCGCCGGTCTGGGGCAGGGCAGCCGAATCAACGACGGCCGGGAGGACTGTGTAGCGCCGAGATAATTCGACGCCGCAACCGATCTTTACGCCGATTTCGATAATCGGCTCCCACAGCGGTTGCGTCGAACTCAGGAGCAGTTTTGTCTTGCCGTCGATGCGCTGCAGCGTCATCCGACCGTATTGCAGCCATGGATAGCCCGTTTCGAGATCCGATCCGGGTGCCAGACGAAAGCACTCGCCTTCGGGAAGAGTTTCGCCGGCACCGAGCAATTCGATTTCCGCGGCGATCGGCTGACCCAGTCCGGAGTTTAGCTTCAACTCGCCCAGGCCAAGCGCCAGCGCGGGCTTCGGCAGCATCATGAAGGCGATAGCCATTGCCGCGCACAGACTCGAAACGGCGAAAAGGCGCTTCGGCTCACCGAGCCGCGGTGAGGTATCGCACGTAATGGGTTTCACAACATTCTCCCTGCAATCGGCTGCTCAAAAACGCTCGAGTAAACGCTCATGTGGGTGCCATGATGAAGTGCCATGGCCAAGCGCAACAAATGCCTATTGTATCTGTCGGGCTTTGCCGACGGGTTGACCGACATCACGTCCGGCGATCTTTTTTACTTTGGCCGGCGAACTTTGCCAGAAATTCGCCGCTTAGCCAAAGAGTTCGTTGCCTGACCGCGCAAAGGCGTCCGAAACCCAGGCTTGGCCAGCGATCGTCGTTGGCCGTTCGGCAACGCCGGAATAAGGATTAGTGGGCCCATGGTCTAAAATCACGCTCAGCTTGAAAGACATGCTCTCGATGGGCCGCCAACCGGCCATTCACTGCCATTGCCATCAGGAACTTTAACCATGGAAATCCTCCTCGCCAATCCCCGCGGCTTTTGTGCCGGTGTCGAGCGTGCCATCGAGATCGTCGAGCGTGCCCTGGCGAAATTCGGCGCGCCGATCTACGTGCGCCATGAGGTCGTGCATAACCGCTACGTCGTCGAAGGCCTGCGCACCAAGGGCGCCGTATTTGTTGAAGGCCTCGATGAAGTGCCTGACGGCGCGACGGTTATCTTCAGCGCCCACGGCGTCGCCAAATCGGTCCGTGGCGAAGCTGACCGGCGTGGTCTGCGCGTATTCGACGCCACCTGTCCGTTGGTGACCAAGGTCCATGTCGAAGTAGCCAGGATGCGCGAGCAGGGTCGCGACATCGTCATGATCGGGCATCGCGATCACCCCGAAGTCGAAGGCACCATGGGCCAGGTGGGCGACGGCATGCATCTGGTGGAAAGCGTCGAGGATGTCGCCGGACTGGAGGTACGCGATCCGGAAATGTTGGCCTACGTGACGCAAACCACGCTTTCGGTGGACGATGCCGGCGCCATCGTCGCTGCCCTGCATGCCCGTTTTCCGGCTATCGTCGGTCCAAAGAAAGATGACATCTGTTACGCCACTCAAAATCGCCAGGATGCCGTCAAGTTCATGGCGCCGCAATGCGACGTGGTTATCGTCGTCGGCTCGAACAACAGCTCCAATTCCAACCGCCTGCGCGAAGTGGCGGATCACCTTGGTGTGCCCGCCTACCTCGTCGATGGTGCAATCAATATCGATCCGTCATGGATTGCCGGCAAGCACCGTGTCGGTGTGACGGCCGGTGCCTCCGCCCCCGAAATTCTGGTCGATGAAGTCATCAGCCGACTCAAGTCTTTGGGTGTCGCGCGGGTCACGTCTTTGGAAGGTGTTCCGGAACGGACGACGTTTCCGCTACCGCGGGAACTGGCCGGCGACGCTTGAATTTCAGCGATGGCCTACTGCATTGCGAACACGATCGTTTCGTTATCGCGTCGCCAGATCACTTCGGTCTGATTCTCTGCCAGCCACCATGTTTGCATTGTGGAATGTGGTTTTTTCCTGGCGAAGGCGGCCGGTGTGAGAACGGCCGCGCACCAACCTGGCAACGGATCGCGCACAGATCGATAAACGATGCAGCCGACAGCCGCTTCTCTGGTGGCTCGGGCAAATGCTTGGGTAGCCGAGTAATCGGTAGGGTGTTCCCAGGACGCGGCATCCGCATTAAAGGGAAATACACGCAAGTCGACAGAATTGGTGCGCACGTCTGCGCGAAATGCGGTATGCGCTACCGGGCCAATCTTCTCCAGATCCTCGGCATCCTTGAGAAATTGCCAGCGCCAGTAGCCAAGTTCGGCGCAGGCCGTGCGGACACTTCCGGCGCCGTAGAAGACGCCAGGATCGGTGAGCGAACGAAAGCGTGAGCCAGTGCGCAAAGGATCGTAGCGAAATGGCGTGGCGAGCAGACGGCCAAGCCCGGCGGTGCTTTCCGGAAATGGTGGCTTGCTCGATTCGAGCAGAGATTCCAACAAATCCTGCTCGGCAGCGTTGTCGACAATCTTCATCGTCGAAGCGACGTGCTGCGCCTCCACAACACGCCAGATCGACGCCTGCCAATCATGCGCCTCAGACGAGACCGCGAGAGGCGTCCAGGTATTGGACGACACGAACCATTCCCTCGGTATTGGCAATCAAGTCAATCGGACGACCGTTGAGTGCCCGATTCTGACTCTGCAGCCATTGTCGCGCCGTGCCGTCCTCACCGACGATGGAATCGAGCGATCGGAAAACGCGGACGAACAGCAAAGCGAATTCCCATTCCTTGCGGCTTTGGTCCAACTGATAACCCCCTGCATAAAGCCGGGTGATGGTGGACGGACTGACGCCGAGCACCTTCGCCAGCAGGCTGTGCGATAGGTCAAGTCGATCAGCCGCGCGTGTCACAGCCTTCGATAACACTGCTACCGGTTCTGCTTTGTCGACTACTTGCGCGGTTGTTGCTGGCATGCCGATCTCCATATTTCCGAAACTGCCGATCGCTACCAAACTCGCCCCACGGGGACGCCCATCCCGCCGGAACTTCCGTACGTCCTTCCCACGGGAACTTCCTTTTGCCGTCATTCCGGCGAAGGCCGGAATCCAGTAAGTGCTGCCACATCGACGATGCCCACCACCACCTTGGCAGTCTTGCCGTCAAATTTTTTAAAGAAAGTATAGCCTAGCGATTTTTCAACAGCAAGACTTTACATGTGGTCGATCAAGTCGCAATACGCACAACTTACCTCAAACTTGCCAAGGATCGAACACTTGCGAAAACGCGCGAAAGTCCCCCGTGTTGCGCGTGACCACGGTAAGCCCGTGGCAAGTTCGGTGATCTCACAGTGGCCGAAAATCGGCGGCGATGGCGTGTGTGGTGGCGGTGCTTAAACCGGCCATAGCGGCGAATTGCGGCCACTGCGCAATCGCATCACTGACCTTATCGATGATGCGGGGCGCGGGGCCGATGGCGAAGCGATCGGCAAGGTGCAGCAAATCGCCACGGGTGATATCCCTGAATTTGCCATTGACGCCCATCAGGTGCTGGTAAGTCCAGTCGCCTTGCGGGTTGTAGGCGTGAGTCACGTCGTAGGCGGGAGACAGGCACCACTGCCGGCTGTCGGCCGGCAACATGAAGGAAAAATTCTTGCTGTGGTCATCGCAATTGGCGGCCACGACATTGAAGGCCAATCGGCGGAAGGCCTCGGCCATGGCCTCAAAGCCGAGTTTGAGGCGCTGGATGGTTTGCAGCATTTGCGCGTAATCGTGCGTTGACTTCTGCTTGTAATCGAGGTGCGCCATCGCGCAAAGACTTTGCATGTGGTGCTTGATAGTCTTGCCCGAGCTGTCTAATGCACGGTCGAAGCGACGTGTCATGAAGTGGGCGCGGCCGCCTTCCTCCAGCAGCCGGCACTGTGCCATGTCGATTCCAGCGGCGCCGGCCATCAGCGCGTAGGCATATTCGATGCGGCCGTAGTCCTGCGATGCCCCCAGTTCGCGGTCTGGACCCATGCCGTCGAACTTGAGCAACCAGTGCTCGAAACCGGGATCGGCATCGAATTGGCCGGCGCGAATTTCGTCGGTATCAGGGTTCCAGACGATCGCTGCCTTGGCGCGCGCGCCGCCGGCGCTGGTGCCGACCTGGATGATCTGCGCCAGAGCCGCTTGCGCGTGGGGATCGGTGTCGATTTGCCCTTGTAATGCCTGGCGCGCACTCTCGACCAGGCGGCCGAGCTTGATGGCCGTGTGGCTGGCCGTTGCGGGACCTCGAATCGGGTGAAACTCCAGCGCGCCCATGCCGCGCTTGCCCATGTAGGCGAGACGGGCGTGATGGCGCCCTTGGCAATGCCTTTGCCAGCCATCCAGGCGTCGATCAGGGCGTTGCCGAAATCGTCAGGTAGTGCATCGGCCAAAAGCGCCGGCAGACGATTGAAGGTGGGTGTGGGCAGATCGGAAAAAACGAACGGTGCTCCGGACTGCGCCAGTGGCATGGTCAGCGGCGCGACTTCGATACCGCCTTTGGCGAACCCTGGGTCGTACTCAAAGGCATAGAAACCGAGCGCCGGGTCAAGGGCGACAGCGCCAACGCGCCGGCCCCAAATCTTGACTTCGACAGCTGCGACCGGCTTAACCATCGCCAGCGGCCCCCTTCGTCCGGGGCCGCGAGGCGCGCTGGCGTGCCGGTTTGCCTTTGAGCAGTTGCAAGGGACTGATGCTGACTTGAGGTGCGAGAGACGAAAGCCATTCGGCCCGATCAAGCGCCCGCAGCGCCTTGATCAGGGTCTTGACGGTGGCACCCTTGCCGGATTCGAGGTTTTTCACGGCGTTCAGCCCGATGCCGGCACGCTCGGCCAAGGTAATCTGATCGAGGTTTGCGCGCAGACGCAGGGCACGCATTTGCTCGCCAAGGTCGGATGACCACTCTTCAACCGTCTTCGAATTGTCCATTTATGGATTTAAATAGGTCCACAATGTGATAAATATACTATTAAAGACTCTTTTAATTCCACTAAATTTTAACGGGTCCATCGTTGAGCTTGACCAAGTCGGCTTCGCGTGCGTCGGCAATCCACGTGTCGATGTCGTCTGTCTAGCGAAGGATGCTGCGCGGCGCAGCGATTTGTTGCACTGCGTACCCAAATCCGCAGCGTCGACATCCTGACGTCCGCCGCGAAAAACCGTTCCCGACCTTGAAGGAGGAGTGCTCAATCCACCTCGGCTTTCGATGCGTTGTAGGACGGATACAACTTCGTTTTGCGATGCCCGCCCTCCACGACATCGGCCCCCCTGATTTTCCCTTCCCGGATGAGATTGACAGCGTGGTCGTGGGCGCGTCGATATTGCATCCCAAGCGATTTGGCGACCTCGTAGATGCTTTTGCCGGGCTCGCGGGCAACCGCGACGAAAAACTCGCGGCGGCGTTCCGGCATGGCGTTGAAGTCCGGAACGGGTCTTAGATTCCATCCGCCGCCCGCAAGTTTGCTCCACGCCAGGTCGTATAGGCCAGTCTTGTTTGCGACCTTCGCCGGCAACAGTGGTCTTAGCGCGGGCCAGTCATGGACGAACCGTGGCACACCGTAAAAATGGACGAAATCCGCGACGTCCATTGCCCAGATCGCATCTGGCAAATAAGATCGGTGTCCTGTCGATATCCGTTCGCGCCACTTTTCAAGCGGCACGTCCCGGTCCCAGTAGGCCTTCTTGCTGACGGCCTCCCAGGTCGCCGGTATTCTGTATGCATTCACGGCGACCTTCCTCCATTGCTGCCGGACGTCCTGCCCCTGCGGGTTTTGACTGGTTTGGGAGCGGCCCGTTCTTGTCGCCCCGCCTCATCTGCGATCCCCTCGATGACGGCGGCGGCGCCTATTTGTGCGAAAAGGGCGTCCTGCAAATATGCCACGTCCTTTGCCCCGTTCCACTTCGGGTCACAGTCGATTTCCTCAAGTTCGTCGATCAGATCGAACCAAGGCATGCTGGCAAGGCCGTTGTCGAACGCCTCGGAGGGGAAAGCGTAGGGAAGGGAATCCATAAACTTTCGGATGGTCATGAACTCCACGGACAAAACGTGCAGGTCGAACAGATCGCGCGCCGTTTGCCTTCCGCCTTCGCAAGACTCGCCTGTCGCGCCACTTCCGGCCACGGTTCGCAGTTTTCTGTGATAAAGACCAGGTATTTCCTCTGTTCTCGCGAAAAGATTTCCGAACTTCACTTGGACGGCCGGAAAAATCGTGAAGTAGGCGTCCTCCACGAAGGAAACTTTCAGGAACTGGCCCTCGTGAAGTACATATCCGTGCAGTTGATTCGCCCTTCTCGGGTCATCCACGATGTCTTTCGTGTCATAGGCGATGCTGGATTTTTTGAGCGATGCCGCAATTCCTGCCGCCTGGAATCCGTGAGGCAGGAAAAAGTCGAGGTCGTAGGAGATCCGATGCTTGAGCCAGCAACGGGAGAGTGCTGTTCCACCGCACAGTTTCGCCGCATCGAACTGAGGGTCGCCCATCGATTGCAATCTGGCGAAAACCGCTTCCTGCAACGGATATAGGGTTTCTCGTTTCATCTCAACTGACATGGCCGCCTCCAGATGACATATATGTCATTCTCTCGCTCTATGACGAAAAATGTCAAGTGCCTGCCAACTTTGGCTCGCACAATAGGCTGATGTCGCAAGGCCTTCCCAGGTGCTACGCATTCAGACTTGGAGAAACGTGATTGGAGGCCAACTTCAGCCCGTCCCAAAAGGACTTCTATAGGCCGTCGCCAGGAGCTTCCTTCAGTTACCCCACGGGGACTTCCATTGGTTGTCCCACAGGGACTTCGTCTGGTCGTCGCCCAGGTGGAGGCCGCGGTACAGTTCTTCTATCCTATTGTTGTAATTGATATGCTCGTGTGGAAATGGATTCCGGTTTGCGCCGAAATGACGAGCTGAAGTTGGTCGCTTTCACCTCATGAAATTCACCGCTTGTCCACATATTTGTTTGTTGAATCTAGTTATAACGTTTGTGACTGGGCGACTGGCTTAGTCAGCGGTGCAAGAAATTGAAAAGGGGAATTGATGAGAACCACGTTACGCAAGGTTAGAAATTCGCAAGGTGTGCTCATTCCGGCTGCGCTCATCGCGGAATGCCAACTCCAAGGTGCTGTAGACATGACCGTCGAAGCTGGGAGACTAGTGATAACGCCCGTGCGGGCGCCACGGGCGGGCTGGTTTGACGGCTACCAGGCAAATGACGACGAGCCCGCATGGGAAGGTTTGCCCGTCGATGCTGACTGCGGAGAGTGGGAGTGGTGAGGGGCCGCGCGCCGGTTTTGCGGGGCGAGGTTTATAAGGTCAACCTTGATCCCGCCATAGGCACCGAGATCAAGAAGACGCGCCCTGCCTTGGTCGCGTAGCCCGATGACATGAATGCAGCGCTGCCGGGCGTCTCGTTGCGACCATCACCAGCAAGGGGCAGCAAATTGGGTGTCGTCCGGAGCTGGAGTTCAAAGGAAATCCGGCGCGCGTCCTTCTCGATCAAATCCGTAGCGTCGACAAAGCTAGTCTGGTAAGGAAGACGGGCGAGATCGACTCGGTCCTGTGGCACGATTTGCTGCTGCGGATGTTGGCATAGACGACCCGCGCATTGTTGATGGTGGCGTCTCGCCCGCCAGTTTGCGTTTGACCAATCGGCCCAACAGCCGCAGTTCGACCTTACCGAGTCAGTCAGTGAGTTTCCGGCAAAGTGGTGCATCTGAAGCGCGCAGCTTGAGGATGACTTTTTCGATCTCGCCGAGACTGCACGCGATCCGGCATATGCTTACGGAACCAGTTCTCGCCACAATACACGCTTGCCTTGAAACTGATCGCTGCCCAATTTGAATTTTGCATAATGATCTACCTCAGGCGTCGGATTCGTGGCCGTGACGACTTCGACAACCGGTTGTCCTGCAATATAGAGCACATTTAGACCAACAATCGGGGCGTTATAGCGGGCTGAAACCAGCGTCGTGCTATCGATGTACCCGCCCGTTTCATAGTTGAAGAAATTCATCCATCCATACCCGCCCGGAGAACAAGCACTGTTGGAGGGAACAATCGTTGGAGCGAGCAACGTCCCTTGTACCAGCTTACTTTCAATGTTGACTCGTTCCCCGGTGTCCGGCAGGTCGATGTACCAGCCTCTTCCACTAGCGAAATCGACCGTGTTGTTTGATCCGGTTCGGCTTGTCCCGGAAGTCGTTACCGTCTGCACAACCAACGCAGTGCGGGCGTTGACAAGAGTTGTCGTGGCATCATCGTCCTTGATGGCGTAAAGACTTTGGTGGTCAGTGTTGTCAAGATCGGTCTTCTCCAGGTATTTCCCGGTGCCAACGAAAATGACGCGTTTGGTCTTGATCTTGCCAAGCGCTGGGGCCGTTGTAATCGGCTGTGCCTTACCGCCCGAGTCCTTCAGGGTTGCAAGCAGAAATGCCGTACC
>CAISUK010000621.1 GCA_903888645.1 uncultured Pseudomonadota bacterium
AGCAAAGTTCTTTCGATGTGGCCTATCTCACTGAACTCGATCCCATGTGGCATGACGATGAACTGACCTTCATTTTTAATCCCGATGTCGCTCTTTTTGGCAATCTTCCTGCTCGCGCTGCTTGTGCTGCCGACTGCGCAGCGGCAACGGCAGGGTTCCCTCTGAACAGTCTGTATTGGTGCGCCGGATGCCAGGGTAGTCTTTATCCACTTGATGGAAACGTGCAAGCCCATATTGGGGGCGTTCAGGCATCCAGTCTGGAAATGACCCGATTGATTGCAAAGATGCACAGGGAAGGTCTCATGTGGGCTGCATCCGGCGATGACGGGCTGTGCGGTTACTACCCGCAGCCCATCATGGATAAGACGGGCTACAAATACCACATGCTCTATCCGATTCCCCAGACAGCAGAAATCGCCGGGAAGTGCTGCCAGCCTTTGGGCAGGTCGACCATTCTGTGGGGGGCAGGTCGTGAGTACCCATATGAGGGTGAAGACTTCGCTTACATGATTTTCCGGAAACGGAATTGTTGTCAGGGAGCGTTCTGAAGACATGACGATGAAACAGCATATTTTCCGTTGGTTGCTGGCGCTATGCAGCGGGATCGGTATTTGGAGTGGGGCGGTGAGTCCCGTCTATGGTCAAGCTGCATTGCCATCAGACGCCGACATGCGCGCAGCTCAGGAGCGTATGGCTGCGGCCTTGAATGGTATTGATACGCCATTAATACACGGTATTCCTGTAATTCCAGAGCAAAAATCCTTGCCCAAGCCAACCGTTAAAAATACTGACATAGCCAAAATAGCGGAAGCCTATCGACAGCCAGTCCCGAGCAATCTCGCTGCAACTATTGCCGATGTTCCAGAGTTGATGGTGTTCGTTTCCTTCTCGCTGCCTAAAGAAACTTTGCAGCGGATTGTCTCCCAATCGGAAAAATCTGGCGCAGTGCTTGTCTTGCGCGGTCTCAAGGGAAATTCTCTCACCAGGATGGGCGAGGAAATCGCGGAATTGGTGGGCGACAGAAACGTCACGGTTATCATCCATCCACCGGCTTTCAAGCAGTTCGATGTGAAACAGGTGCCATCACTGGTGTTGGCAAGGTCGGGGCAGGCTTCGAAGGTCAGTGAAGACGGCTGTGCGCCTGCTACCAGCTTTATCAAGGTTGATGGCGATGTCACTCAGGACTACGCGCTCGATCTCATTGAGCGGCACGCTACAGTGTGGGCGGAAGTGGCACACCGCTATTCCGCAAGACTTTCCGGACATCAACCATGAAACTCAAGCTTGGGTTGGCTAGCGCGTTTTTTGTTGTCGCCAGTAATGCCATGGCGCAGACATATGACCCCAGCACCGCGTTCTCCGATGGAAAATCGTTAGGCTCAGGATCGATCAATAGCGCTTTTCAGGGAATTGGTAACGGAACGGGTGCCTTGGCCGTGCCGGGTTACGGACAAAACTCCACGCAATCCCAGTATTTCCAGAATGGACATGGACAGCTCTCAGGTCCCGGAACTGCCAAAATTTCAGAC
>CAISUK010000622.1 GCA_903888645.1 uncultured Pseudomonadota bacterium
ACTACTTCGACTTTTACCCCTCTATTCCTCCTTTTGGCTTACACCCGTCCAACACTTTCGTTTGCACCCTCGAGCCGACGCCCGGAGCCAAAGGGGCCCGGGTCGCAATAAGTTCAGAAGTGGTCGTCACACCGACGAAGGCCGGTGTCCAGGTCACAGCAAGCGCTGGATTCCGGCCTGCGCCGAAATGACGGTCGAAGGAAGTGCCTTTTTTGAGACGACCAACAGAAGGCACCGAGGAACAAATGCTGACTTGATCGGCGGCTTCTTACACCCAGTCGCGCGGCTTGAGAAAGTCGGTGTAGAGCTTTTCTTCGGCACTACCCGGTTCCGGCTGCCAGTCGTAGCGCCATTTCACCACCGGCGGCAATGACATCAGAATGGATTCGGTGCGGCCCCCGGATTGCAATCCGAACAGCGTGCCGCGATCCCAGACCAGATTGAACTCGACATAGCGGCCGCGCCGGTAGGCCTGGAAATCGCGCTCGCGTTCGCCATAGGCATCGTCGCGGTGACGTTCGAGAATGGGCAGATAGGCTGGAATGAAATGGTCGCCGACGCTTCTGGTCAAGCCGAAACAATGCTTGAAGCCGGCCTCGCCGGGGGCGTTGAGATCGTCATAGAAAATGCCGCCGACGCCGCGTGCTTCATTGCGATGCTTGAGAAAGAAGTAGCGGTCGCACCAGTCTTTGTAGCGGCGGTGTGTGTCTTCGCCGAAAGGCGCCAGGGCTTCCTTGCAGATGCCATGGAAGTGCCGGACATCCTCTTCGAAACCGTAGTAGGGCGTGAGATCGGTGCCGCCGCCGAACCACCAGACCGGCGTCGCGCCCTCCTTGGTGGCGATGAAGAAGCGCACGTTCATGTGCGCCGTCGGACAGTAGGGATTGCGCGGATGCAGCACCAGCGACACGCCCATGGCCTCCCAGGCACGACCCGCCAGTTCCGGCCGCTGCGCCGTGGCTGAAAGCGGCAGCGAATCGCCGACGACGTGCGAGAAGCCGACGCCACCACGTTCGAAGAAATCGCCCTCTTCGGTGATCCGCGTAATACCGCCGCCACCAGCGGGCCGTGCCCATTCGTCGCGGCGAAAGGTCTGCCCGTCGAAGCCTTCGAGAACCGCGACGATACGTTCCTGCAAGCCCTTAAGATAGTCTTTGACTTCGCCGCTGTTCATATCAATTCGCCTTGCGCTGAATGGCCCGGTAACCGATGTCGCGGCGGAAATGCATGCCTTCGAAGCTGATCGACTCGAGCACTTCGTAAGCGCGTTTTTGCGCCAGACGCGCCGTATCGCCGAGCGCCGTGACGCAGAGCACGCGGCCCCCGGCGGTGACGGCCCGGCCATCTCGGTCAACGGTGCCGGCGTGGAAAACGTGCGCATCGTCGCTGTTGCGGCCAAGCCCCTGAATGACGTCGCCTTTCCTCGGGTCTTCCGGATAGCCGGCGGCGGCCATGACAATGCCCAGCGCAACGCGGCGATCCCAACTGGCTTCGACCTTGTCGAGCCGACCGTCGATGGCCGCGTCGACCAGATCGACCAGATCGCTCTTCAATCGCATCATGATGGGCTGAGCCTCCGGGTCGCCGAGCCGACAATTGAACTCCAGCACGCGCAGGGCGCCGTCCGGCTTGATCATCAAGCCGGCATAGAGAAAGCCGGTGTACGGAATGCCATCCCGGTCCATTCCCTGCAGTGTCGGCAAGATCACCTCGCGCATGACGCGGGCGTGAATCTGCGGCGTCACCACCGGCGCCGGCGAGTACGCGCCCATGCCGCCGGTATTCGGCCCGAGGTCGCCATCGCGGAGGCGCTTGTGGTCCTGGCTGGTGGCCAGTGCCAGCGCCTGCTGCCCATCGCACATGACGATGAAACTGGCTTCCTCGCCTTCGAGGAACTCCTCGATAACGACGCGGGCGCCGGCATCTCCCAGACGATTGTCGAGCAGCATGACGTCGATGGCGGCATGCGCTTCGGCTGCCGACATGGCCACAACAACGCCCTTGCCGGCGGCGAGACCATCGGCCTTGATGACGATGGGTGCGCCATTGGCATCGACATAGGCGTGTGCCTGGCTAGCGTCGGCGAAGGTCTGGTAACGAGCCGTCGGGATGTCGTGACGGGCCATGAAACGCTTGGCAAAATCCTTGGAGCTTTCCAGTTGCGCCGCTGCCCGCGTCGGGCCGAAAATGCGCAGGCCGGCGGCGCGGAAGGCATCGACCACACCAGCGGCCAGGGGCGTCTCCGGCCCCACGACTGTGGCATGGATCTGCTCGCGTCGGGCGAATTCGACCAGCGTCGGTATGGACGTGATCGGCGCATTGTCGAGGCCATCCTCAAGTGCCGTACCGGCGTTGCCGGGGGCGACGAAAATCTTCTGGACCCGCTCCGATTGCGCCAACCGCCAAGCCAGCGCGTGCTCGCGACCGCCAGAACCGATGACCAAGAGCTTCATTAAAATTCCTTCAACACAGAGGGCGCAAAGACAATAGCTGCTTTCCTCTGCGCTCTCCGCGTTCTCTGCGGTGAAAAATCAATGCCGGAAATGGCGGAAGCCGGTCAAGACCATGGCAATATTTTGCTCGTCGGCGGCGGCGATGACTTCGGCATCGCGCACCGAGCCACCTGGTTGAATGACCGCCGTGGCGCCGGCCTGAGCCAGCACATCGAGACCATCGCGGAAAGGAAAAAAGGCATCGGAGGCAACCACCGATCCGGCCACCGTCAAACCGTTGTTTTCGGCTTTGATGGCGGCGATGCGTGCCGAGTCGACCCGGCTCATCTGACCAGCGCCGACGCCGACAGTCATGTTGTCCTTGCAATAGACAATGGCGTTCGACTTGACGTACTTCGCCACCCGCCAGGCAAACAGCAGATCGCTCATTTCCTGTTCGCTGGGCGCGCGTTTGGTCACCAGCTTGAGATCAGCCTGGACGATGCGTGCCTCGTCGGCGCTCTGCACCAGCAAGCCACCGCCGACGCGCTTGAAGTCGAGACTGCCATTGTTTTTGACGATCGCGACTACCAGAACACGCAGGTTCTGCTTGGCGGCGAAGACGGCGCGCGCTTCGTCGGTCAGCGCCGGGGCGATGATGACTTCGGCGAACTGCCCGGCGACGGCTTCTGCGGTCGCTTTATCGATGGCGACGTTGAAAGCAATGATGCCACCGAAGGCCGATGTCGGATCGGTGGAAAAAGCCTTGCGGTAAGCTTCCAGCGCCGTGGCGGCGACTGCGACGCCGCAAGGATTGGCGTGCTTGACGATGACGCAGGCCACACTGTTGGCAAATGAGGTATCGGCAAAAGCCTTGACACACTCCCAGGCGGCATCGGCGTCGCCGATGTTGTTATAAGAAAGCTCCTTGCCCTGCAATTGCACGTAGCTGGCAATGCTCCCCGGCACGTCCACCGGCTCGCGATAGAAGGCGGCTTGCTGATGCGGATTCTCGCCATAGCGAAGATCCTCGACCTTGTCGAAAGCCAGCTGGAGACGGTCCGGGAACTGCGCGAGTTGATTGTCCTGATCAAGCCTGGTCAGCCAGTTGGCAATGGCCGAGTCATAACGCGCGGTATGCGTGAAAGCCTTTTTCGCCAGCGCAAAACGTGTCTTGTAAGTGAGCGCGCCGCCATTCTCAGTCAGTTCGGCAACGACCGGAGCGTAATCTTCCGGATCGGTCAGAACGCCGACGCCACCGGCCTCGTTACCATGATTCTTGGCCGCCGCGCGCACCATGGCCGGACCGCCGATGTCGATGTTTTCGATGGCGTCTTCCAGTGTGCAGTCGGGCTTGGCCACCGTCTGCTGAAACGGATAGAGGTTGACTACCACCAGGTCAATGCCGGGAATGCCATGCGCGGCCATGGTCTGCAGATGCTCGGGTGAATCGCGCCGGCCGAGAATGCCGCCATGCACTTTGGGGTGCAGCGTCTTGACGCGACCGTCGAGCATTTCCGGGAAGCCGGTGTAGTCGGAAACGTCGGTGACTTCGAGGCCGGCATCGCGTAGCAGCTTGGCGGTGCCGCCGGTGGATAGCAGCTTGATGCCGAGGCCGGCGAGGGCGCGGGCGAAATCGACAACGCCGCGTTTTTCGGAAACGCTGATCAGGGCTTGGGTAGCTTTCATAACGGGCAGATGTCTGGCTTAGAGTAAGTGGTGTTCGGCAAGTTTGCGCCGCAAGGTGTTGCGATTGATACCGAGGATGTCGGCGGCGACAGTCTGGTTGCCGCCGGCTTGATGCATGATCACCTCGAGCATCGGCTTCTCGACGCTCTTCAAGACCATGTCATAGACGGCGCAAGGTTTTTCGCCCTCGAGATCGCGAAAGTAGCGGTTCAGGCTGCGCTTGACGCAGTCGGCAATATCGCTGGAACTCATGCGGCAAGCGCCTCCACATAGCGTAAATGATCATTGGCGGCGGCATAGCCAAGGAAGAATTCGTCGGTGGCAGCCAGCTGTGCAGCGACCGTCGGCAGCTGGTTCATGGCGTGACGAAAATGCGCTGCGCCGATCAGTCCCTTGGTGTACCAGGAAATATGCTTGCGGGCGATCTTGACGCCGGTATCCTCGCCATAGAAGGCGTACAGGTCAGCCAGGTGGCGACGCAGGATGGCGTGAATTTCTGTCACCTTGGGCGAGGGAAGATGGTTGCCGGTTTTCAGGTAATGCTCGATCTCGCGGAAGATCCACGGCCGCCCCTGCGCGGCACGGCCAATCATCACGCCATCGGCGCCGGTGTGCTCGAGCACGAAACGGGCTTTTTCCGGCGTGCTGATGTCGCCATTGGCGATGACCGGAATGCTCACCTGCGCTTTCACCAGAGCGATCGTGTCATATTCGGCTTCGCCCATGTACTGGTCGGCGCGGGTGCGGCCGTGAATGGCGAGGGCACGGATGCCCTCATTCTCGGCGATCCGGGCGATGACCGGGGCATTGCGATTGTCGCGGTTCCAGCCGGTGCGAAATTTCAACGTCACAGGCGTATCCGGCACGGCGGCGACCACCGCGGCAAGAATCCTTGCCACCAGTAACTCATCCTGCATCAGCGCCGAACCGGCCATGACATTGCAGACCTTCTTGGCCGGGCAGCCCATGTTGATGTCTACAATCTGTGCGCCTTCATCGACGTTGTATCGGGCCGCTTCGGCCATCATGCGCGGATCGGCGCCGGCGATCTGCACCGAAATCGGATCGACTTCGCCATCATGGTTGGCGCGGCGGCGCGTCTTGGCGCTGCCATACAACAGCGAATTGGACGTCACCATTTCCGATACCGCCAACCCGGCGCCCAACTGCTTGCACAACTGCCGAAACGGGCGGTCGGTGACGCCGGCCATGGGCGCGACGAACAGATTGTTGCGAAGCGTGAAGCCGGCGAATTGCATGAAGAGGGATGGCGAGCGGCGGGGCGGAGCGCGCGATTTTACCCGAAAGCGGTCGCGCCTTGTGCCGGAAAATCATCCATCGATCCGGACGCGATCAAGGCCATGCCCGTGCGCCAAACATCATGCGTTTGGTCAGTAATGTACGTGCCGGCGGAAGCAAATCGATCGCCATGAGGCCAAGTCCGCGAGCATGCTGCAGTGGCCCGCAATCATTGCTGAAAAGGCGAACGAGCAGATCGGTAAAACCGATGACGCCGGCGCGATCGAGACGGCGGGCGGCGGCATAACTGTCGAGCGCGGCCGAACTGCCGCAATCTTCCCTGCCACTACCCAGACAGCGAGCCAGTTCGAAGATGTCGCGCAGCGCCAGATTGAAACCCTGCCCGGCCACCGGATGCAGGGTTTGGGCGGCATTGCCTATCCACACCTGGCGCTCTGCAACGGCGCTGCGGCGTACGCGCAAAGCCAAGGGATAAGAGGCACGCGGACCGACACCAGTGAATTCGACGCGACTGCCAAAATGCGTCTGCAACCGGGCGAGGAAGGCCTGGTCGTCCAGTGCCAGCATGGGCTGCAGCGCATCGGCGGCTACCGTAAAAACCACCGCCCAGGCCTTGTCCATCGGCAACAGGGCGAGCGGCCCTTGCGCGGTAAAGCGCTCGTAGGCGATCGTGCTCGCCGGCGCTGCAGTTTCGGCACGGCAAATCAGCGCATGCTGGCCATAATCGCGCACCGTGGCACTGGCATCGGCGATGCTGCCTTCGGCCCAGGCAGCAAGGGCGGCCTCGACGGGTTGCCCATGATTTTGCGCATCCGCAAAATGCAGTCGGACAGCGTCCGCAACAACTTCGGCGCGAATGACATGGCAATTGTCGCGGACGGCGATTTGGCAGGCGTCGAGGCGCTGGTCCAGCGCCGTCGCAACGCTGCCGGCAGCAGCGACGTAGCCCAGCGCGGGAACCCCTTGCTCGTCGGCAGTGAGTCGAGTGCGGCCCAGGCCGCCTTGCTGCGAAACGTGAATGGTCTTGATTGATGTCGCCTGAATCGCATTCCAGACGCCAAGTTCTTCAAGTATCAGGCGCGATCCGTACGATAGCGCGAGAACGCGCGGATCGTTGCGGGCGGCAGCGCGTGGGCGAGCGTCGAAGACCGTGGCGGCGACGCCCTGTTGGTGCAACGCCAGAGCTAGCGTCATGCCCGCCGGGCCGCCACCGACGATGGCAACAGCGCGCCTGGGGCTTGCATCGATGCCTTGTACCATCTCGGTCGGCGCTTCAGGCAATATGCCGGTCACGCATCAGCGCTTCGATATCGGCGATGGCCTTGGGCGCAGCGTCGCTGATGACCTCGCTGCCTGTGGCGGTGATGACGACATCATCTTCAATACGCACGCCGATGTTCCAGAAGGCCGGCGGCACGTCATCGCCCGGACGAATATAGCAGCCGGGTTCCACCGTGATTACCATTCCCGGTTCAAGGGTTCGCCATTGTTCGCCGCTCTTGACCATCCCGACATCATGAACATCCATGCCCAGCCAATGACCGGTGCGATGCATGTAGAAGCGCTTGTAGCTTTCTGTTTCGATGATGGCATCGACAGTTCCTTCCAGCAGTTTCAGGTCCACCATGCCCTGCGCCAGGACGCGAACTGCGGCGTCGTGCGGCGCAGCGAAGGTGGCGCCGGGAACAATGGCAGCGATGGCAGCGTGCTGTGCGGCAAGCACAAGTGTATAAACGTCAGCCTGGGCACCGACAAATCGGCCATTGACGGGAAAGGTCCGTGTGATGTCGCTGGCGTAGCCATCAAGTTCGCAACCGGCGTCGATCAACACCAGTTCACCGTCGCGCAGTGGCTGGTTATTGTCGGAATAATGCAGAACACAGGCATTGGCCCCGCCGGCAACGATGCTGGTATAAGCAGGCGCCTGGCTGCCATGACGTCGGAATTCGTGGAGCAATTCCGCATCGAGTTCATATTCGTGGCGGCCGGGTGCGGCGGCGCGCATGGCGCGGCAATGGGCGGCGCCCGATATGCTGGCAGCACGGCGCATGATCGTCAGCTCAGCGGCGTCCTTGAGCAAGCGCATTTCGTCGATGGTGGCGCGAATATCGCGCATTTCGGCGGGCGCCCGTTTGCCGGTGCGCACCTGTGCGCGCACGGCGTTGAGCGCCGCGGCGATGCGCGCATCCCATGCGGCATCGTGGCCGAGCGAGTGGTGCAGGATAGGCTGGTTGGCCAGCAATTCGGCAAACTTGGTATCGAACTCTGTAGTTGAATGCGCCTCGTCGAAGCCAAAGGTTTCGCGCGCTGCCTCCGGGCCCCAGCGAAAACCATCCCAGATTTCCTTGGTCTGATCCTTGTCGCGGCAGAAAAGAATGGAGCGCGACGAAGAACCGGGAGCGTCGACGATCATCACCAATACTGACTCGGGTTCGCCGAAACCGGTCAGATAGTGGAAATAGCTGTCCGATCGGTACGCGTAATGATTATCTGAATTGCGGACGCGTTCCGGAGCGGTAGCGACGACGGCGATGCCGCTGCCCATGCGTTCGGCAAGCTGCTGGCGGCGGGCGATATAAGGAGCAATTTCCATAGGCGGAGATTATAGGGGTTGCCGCAACAGCGCGGCGTCGAGATCGTGCAGCCGTTGCGGCGTACCGACATCAAACCAGCGACCGTTATGCAATTCGCCGCTGACACGATTTTCGCTCATGGCGGCGCGTAACAGCGGCGCAAGTTTGGCGGAACTGCCTGGCAACAATCCGTTGAACAAACACCGGTCATAGATGCCGATACCGGCGAATGTATGGCACGCAGTTCCTGCGTCGGATACCCGGCCGGAGTTCAAGACAAAATCGCCTTGGGGATGCTGCGCAGGATTGGGCACCATGACCAGATGCGCCAGATCCCGGCTTTGCACCAGGGTACGAGCGACATTGGCGGCGCGGGCGAAATCCCAGTCGCACCAGATGTCGCCATTGACCACCAAAAATGGTTCGTCGCTAACACCGGCGCCAAGCAGCGACAAGGCATTGACGATGCCCCCGGCAGTTTCCAGTGCGCCCGGCGGTTCCGGCGAATAGGCGATGCGCACTCCCCACGTACTGCCGTCGCCCAGCTGCTGTTCGAGCATGGCGCCGAGATGGGCGTGGTTGATGACGACCTCGCTGAAGCCGGCAGCGGCGAGCCGTTGTAAATGCCAGACGATCAGCGGCTTGCCGCCGACCGGGAGCAGCGGTTTCGGACAATGATCGGTCAGCGGCCGCATCCGCTCGCCGCGGCCGGCGGCGAGAATCATGACTTTCATGGCGGCGCAGTAGAGGAAACCGTTGCGGACATTGATTGCAAGTCAGAGCGGATAACGACCTTGTTGCCGCTCCGCGACTTTCGCTAGAAGGTATAGCCGATCTGCACGACGCGATTTTCCAGGGCATCGAGCAGCAGCAGCAGCGGCTGCAATTGACGGTAACGGTTGGCGACGCGACGCGCGTAGGCGATGAAGCGGGGCGTATCGGCCAGATAAGCCGGCTTGCCATCGCGATAGTTGAGCCGGGCGAAGATGCCGAGCACCTTGAGATGCCGTTGCAGGCCTATCCATTCGGCGGCACGATAGAACTCGGCGAAATCGCTATCCACAGGCAATCCGGCGCGCTTCGCCTGTTCCCAGTAGCGTACGATCCAATCGATTTCGCGTTCCTCGTCCCAGCTCAGAAACGCGTCGCGAAACATTGACATGACATCGTAGCCGATCGGGCCGAATACCGCGTCCTGAAAATCGAGAATACCTGGATTGGGTTCGCTGACCATCAGATTGCGCGGCATCCAGTCACGATGTACGTAGACCTGCGGCTGGGCCAGGGCGCTGGCAACAAGTTTGTTCTCGATGTCAGCCAGGAGACCAGACCACTTGCCCTTTTCGCCGGCAAGGTCGAAGCCGACATGGCGGGCGCAATACCAGTCGGGGAACAAGGCCAACTCGCGGCGCAGCAGCGCTTCGTCATAAGGCGGCAGGACACCGGAGCGGCTGGCCATCTGCCAGCTTACCAAGGCGGCGATGGCAGGACGAATCAAGGCGTCGGCGTTATCCTCGTTGATGACGTCCAGATAGGTCTGGCGGCCGAGATCGGAGAGCAGGAGGAAGCCGCGGCGAAGATCCTCGGCCAGCACGTCGGGTGCATTGAGGCCGGCCTCGCGCAGCAGCGTCGCCACATGAATGAAGGGGCGGCAATCCTCGTTTTCCGGCGGCGCATCCATGACGATGTGGCTGCCGCCGTTGTCGGCGAACACAGCCCGAAAATAGCGGCGAAAACTGGCATCGGCCGATGCCGGCAGCAACTCGAAATGGCGGCCAGGCCAGAGATCGGCGAGCCATTGCTGGATCTGCTGTTGCCTTTCCATGGGGATGCGGTGGCGCTGCCGGGCGATGATAGAATCGCAAATTCTAACATTCGCCTGCCGCGCGCCGCGGCGTGGTGCCGGAAGCTAACGCATGCGTCATCACAAAAAAAACAAGCGCAAGGGGAGGATCGGACTGGCCGCATTGCTTGCGCTGGCCGGTTCCGGAGCGGCCGCGGAAACCTTGCCGCCACTGCGCGTAGACCCTGGCCTGCTGGGCTCGCCGCCACAACCGCAACCCCAACGCGAAACCGCGACCGCTGTTGCGCCGGCTACGGCGGTTGCTCAGCGCACTCCTGCGGCGCCCGCAGTCCAGAATCTGCTGACTAACGTGCCCGCTGCGGTAGCGCCCAAGACGACACCGGTAGCCGCAGCGACGTCGGCCAATCCGATCGCCAAAGCGCCCCTCGCCACCAAGACTGAACCGGCCAGTGCAGCGGCGGCCGCTCTCCAGCCGCATCAGCCGCCTCCAGTCAATGACAAAGAAGTACTACCGCCACTCTATTCGGCCTATGAAGCGGCCGGACGGCTGCCCGACCCAAAATTGAAAGCATCGACGGTGCTGACGCCGCTGCCGGCAAATTCCAAGGATTCGCATCCAATCTATATCTTTGCCGGCAACCTGCGCGGCGTCAATGACAAGGAATTGGTTGGCGAAGACGGTGTGCAGTTGCGTCAATTCGGTACGGTGCTCTATGCCAATCAGCTGACCTATTGGCAGGACCGCGATGAAGCAGAGGCGGTGGGTAATGTTCGCCTGAGGCGCGACGCGGATGTGATGACTGGACCGAAGCTGCGCCTGAAGCTCCAGGACAGCGTGGGTTTCTTCGAATCGCCACACTATTCGATCAAGCGCACCCGAACGCTGAAGGATGAGCCAGGGCAGGTGCAAGCCGGATTGGTCGGCTTGCCGACCTTGACCGGTCCGACAGTCGCCACCACCACGGCCACCGGGGAAGCCGAGCGGATCGACTTCGAGGGCAAGGATCACTACACGCAGACCAACGCTACCTATAGCACCTGTCCGGCCGGCGATAACGATTGGTTTGCGCGGCTTGGCGAACTCAAGCTCGACTACGAGCACGAACTCGGCGAAGCGCGCGATGTGAAGGTGAATTTCCGTGGCGTGCCTCTGTTCTACATGCCTTACACGACGTTTTCGCTGAATAACCAGCGCAAGTCGGGATTCCTCACGCCGACCATCGGCAGTACCAGCATGAGCGGTTTTGAGGTAACTACGCCGTATTACTGGAATATTGCACCGGACATCGATGCGACGCTGTCGCCGCGATTGATGACGAAGCGCGGCGTGCAGTGGAACAGCGAGTTTCGCTACCTCGAGCCAAAGTATAACGGCATAACGCGCGTCGAATACCTGCCCAACGATCGCGCCACGGGAGACCGGCGTTATAGCTACGCCGTCGTGCACAACCAAAATCTTGGCGGCGGATTCTCCGGCAGTCTCAATCTCAACGGCGTCTCCGACGATTCCTATTTCAGCGACTTGTCTACTCGTGTTGCCAGCACCTCGCAGGGCAATTTGCTGCGTCAGGGAACCATCTCCTACAGCGCCGACTGGTGGAACGCCAATGCCATGGTGCAGCGCTATCAGACGCTTCAGGATCCGGCATTGCCACCATTGGCCTTGCCTTATGCTCGTCTGCCGCAGCTGACCTTGACGGCGACACGAGCGGACCTGCCTTTCGGCAGCAACCTGTCCTTCAGCAGCGAGTATGTCGACTTCAGCCATCCGAGCCTGGACACAGGCAAGCGGGCAACGCTGTTCCCGCAGCTTTCCCTTCCCTGGCAAGACCAGGCTTTTTATGTCACGCCGAAATTGGGAATTAACCTGACCCGTTACTCGTTGGACAGGCGCAGCAGCATCGGCCCCGATAGCATGACGCGCAACCTGCCGATTTTCAGTGTCGATAGTGGCGTCACTTTCGAACGCGATACGGCATGGTTTAGCCAGCAGGTGACACAAACGCTGGAGCCGCGACTCTATTACCTCTATGTTCCGGACCGCGACCAGAGTCGGATACCGGTATTCGATACCGGTATCGCCGACTTCAGTTTTGCCCAGATCTTTTCCGAGAACCGATACAGCGGCGGCGACCGCATTGGCGATGCGAACCAGCTGACAGCCGCGGTGACCTCCCGATTGATCGATCCGACGACAGGCGCTGAATTGATGCGCGGGGCGCTCGGCCAGCGCTTCTACTTCACGACACAACATGTGACGCTGCCCGGAGAAGTGCCGCGGACCGCGCGGTCGACCGATCTGCTGGCGACACTATCCGGGCAGGTATTGTCTAAAACCTATTTCGACGCCGGTTGGCAATACAACCAGAGCGAGAGTCGCACCGAAAAACTCAACCTCGGCGGCCGCTATCAGCCCGAGCTGGGCAAGGTATTGAACGCCGGTTATCGCTACACGCGCGATCAGCTCGGCCAGATCGACGTATCGGCGCAGTGGCCGATATGGCGCGGCTGGCAAGGTGTCGGCCGCTACAACTATTCGACCAAGGACCATCGCCTGATCGAGAGTCTGGCCGGCATGGAGTACGACGGCGGCTGCTGGGCGGCGCGATTCGTATTGCAGCGCATCGCCACCGCGACACAGGCGAACAATACCGCCATCTTTTTCCAGCTCGAGCTGAACGACTTCTCGCAAATCGGCTCGAATCCGCTGGAGATTCTCAAACGCAATATTCCCGGCTACGGCCACATCAATCAGCCGACTGCCGACCCGACTTTCGGCGCAGATTGAAGCTCGATTGAATCCCAATTTAACACTCGATTGAACCGCCGTTTGAAACCCATGGATAGGCCAATGAAACCTTCATCACTGCTGTTCCTGCTCGCATGCGCCTTGCTGCCACTGACGGCGCGTTCGGCAGCGCCGCTACCGATCCAGATCGATCGCATCGTTGCCGTCGTCAATGACGAGGCGATCACTTCCTATGATTTGCAGTCGCGCATCGAAGTCGTCGAGCGGCAACTGCGTGGTCAGGGCACCCAGTTGCCGCCACGCGAGGTGCTGGAAAAGCAGATGCTCGAGCGGATGATCGTTGATCGCGTCCAGGTGCAATATGCGCGCGAAACCGGCTTGCAGGTTGCCGACGGCGAGCTTGATGCGGCACTGCGGCGCATCGCCGACGGCAACAAGATGGCGCTACCCGCCTTCAAGACAGCCCTGGAAAAGGACGGGATCGTCTGGAACCGTTTCCGCGAGGAAATTCGCGAAGAAATGACCATCTCCCGCGTCCGCGACCGCGAAGTCGACAACCGGGTGGCAGTTTCCGAGGGCGAAATCGACAACTATATGGCCAATCCCGAAAGCGTGAACGGCAGCGTCGAAGTCAACGTCGCCCACATCGTTCTGCGTGTGCCGGAACAGGCCGGGCCAGACCAGCTCATGCGCATCGGCGCCCGCGCCAATCAGGCGCTGGAACAGATCCGCCGCGGCGATGACTTTGCCAAGGTGGCGGCGAGCTTTTCCGACGCCCCGGACGCTCTCAAGGGTGGCGCAATCGGCATGCGCCCGCTCGATCGGCTACCCAGTCTTTATGCCGATGTAGTGCAGAAGATGAAGCCGGGCGAGGTCAGCGAAATCATGCGCAGCCCGGCCGGCCTGCATATCGTCAAACTGGTCGAACGTCATGGCGGCGCGCCGGTGGTGCAGGCGCTCAAGCAGACACATGCCCGTCAAATACTCATTCGCGCCAATGAACTGGTATCGGAAACAGAAGCAAGACGCAAACTGGTCGTGTTGCGGGAACGGCTCGATAACGGCGGCGAATTCGCCGAGCTGGCACGACTCAACTCAAACGATTTGACGGCGGCGAAGGGCGGCGATCTCGGCTGGCTTTATCAGGGCGACACGGTGCCGGAATTCGAAAAGGCCATGGATGCGTTGAAGATCGGCCAGATCAGCGAGCCCGTCCAAACCCCCTTCGGCTGGCACCTGATCCAGGTACTCGAGCGGCGCACCGAAGCCAGTTCGCAGGAACGCCTGCGTCTGCAGGCACGGCAGATCTTGCGCGAACGCAAGGCGGACGAAGCCTACCAGGACTGGCTGCGGCAGATGCGCGATCGGGCCTATGTCGAATACCGTCTCGAAGATCGCTAGCAGTCTCGGCGCAGCACAACGCCGTGGCCGGTAAGCAGGGCGTGCCGCTCATTGCGGTGACCAGCGGCGAGCCGGCCGGCATTGGCCCGGAGCTTTGTCTCGCGCTGGCGGCGAAGCGATTTCCGGTGCGCCTGGTCATCCTCGGTGACCGCAATTTGCTCGCTGAGCGTGCCCGACTGCTTGAACTTGATATCGCTTCGCTCAATATTCTGCACATCCCAATGCGCACCTCGTGCACGCCGGGGCATCTCGACGCGGCCAATGCCGGCTACGTGCTCGACATGCTCGACCGAGCCATAGCCGGCTGCCAGAGCGGCGAATTCGCGGCCATGGTCACAGCGCCGGTGCACAAGGGCGTCATCAATGATGCTGGCATTCACTTCAGCGGTCACACCGAATATCTGGCAGAGAAGACCGGAACCGCTCGCGTCGTCATGATGCTGGCCGGCGCCGGGCTGCGCGTCGCTTTGGCGACGACCCATCTGCCGCTACGCGACGTACCGGCAGCGATTACCCGCGACGATCTGGAAACAACGTTACGTATCCTGCATCGCGATCTGGTCAGCCGCTTTGGTATCGAGGCGCCGCGCATCCTGGTGGCCGGGCTGAATCCGCACGCTGGCGAAGGTGGTCACATGGGTCGCGAAGAAATTGAGGTCATCACGCCGGTGCTTGAAAAGCTGCGCGCCGAGGGCATGCAACTGATCGGACCGCTGCCCGCGGACACCTTATTTACGCACCATATCCTGGCCGGTTCTCACGCGCAACTGGCGATGTATCACGACCAGGGACTGGCCGTGCTCAAGTACGCCGCTTTTGCCGATGGCATCAATGTCACGCTCGGTCTGCCCATCGTTCGCACCTCGGTCGATCATGGCACGGCGCTCGATCTGGCCGGCAGTGGCCGCGCCGATCCGCGCAGCCTGTTCGCTGCGATCGAGGCGGCAACAGCGATGATCGGCAAAGGTCATGACCTTGCAAAGCCGCAGAAGATAGGCCAAAGCCAAGCGATAAATGGACCTCGCCAACAATGACATGCCCATCCTGATTTGACTTTTATCATAACTTTGCAATAACTTCTGCGCTATAAACAGCACGCAAGACAGATGGTGTTGCTATTGAATCACCAAACCAAGGAAGATAACCATGACCGAGAAAACGACCCCGCCAAAGCGGGCCAGCGCTGCCAAACCCGCAACAGCCGGCAAGACGGTAAAGAAGGCATCGACCGTTGCCGTCGTTGACAGCAAAACAGCTAAGCCAGCAAAGGCCGTCGCGCCCAAAGCTGCTGCTGCAGGCAAGCCAGTGTCGGCACCGCAAGCGAAACCCGCAGCAGCGCCCAAGCGCAAAGCGACGGAGCCGCAGAAACCGTTATTGGATGCCGGTCAACGTGCCCAATACATCTCCGTTGCCGCCTATTACATCGCCGAGCGGCGGGGCTTTCAGGGCAGTTACGAGCATGAGGACTGGACCCGCGCCGAGACCGAAATCGACAACCTGCTGCGCGACGACAAACTCAGCGCTTAGCCAGAATTACCGCGGCCAGCGGTGGCAGGGTGAGCAGCAAAGACGCGGGGCGGCCCATCCAGGAAACGGTTTCGGCCGAGATGCTGCCTCCGTTGCCGAGATCGCTGCCGCCGTAGTGGCGCGAGTCGCTGTTGAACAATTCGGCATAGAGACCGGCTTCCGGCACGCCAATCCGATAGCCATGTCTTGGCACGGGCGTCAGATTGAGCAGGACGACAACGAAATCGCCATTGCGATCGCGGCGTAGCCAACTCACCACCGACTGCTCGGCATCGTGACAGTCAATCCAGGAGAAGCCTGCCACATCAAAATCAAGGTCATGCAGGGCCGTCCGATTCCGGTAGAGGCGATTCAGGTCGCCGACCATGCGATGCATCCCGGCGTGTGCCGGTTGCGCCAGTAGCGCCCACGGCATTTCTTCCGCACTGCGCCACTCGTGCGGTTGTGCCAGTTCGCCGCCCATGAAACCGAGCTTCTTGCCGGGCGCGGCAATCTGGTAGGCCAGCAGCAGGCGTAAATTGGCGAAACGCTGCCAGTCATCGCCCGGCATCTTGCCGAGCAGCGAGCCCTTGCCGTGCACCACCTCGTCGTGCGACAGCGGCAGCACGAAGTTTTCGCTATAGGCATACAGCTGGCCGAAGGTCAGACGATCGTGATGAAAGCGGCGATAGACCGGATCGTTGCTCATGTAATCCAGTGTGTCGTTCATCCAGCCCATGTTCCATTTCATGGAAAAGCCGAGGCCGCCCAGATGCACTGGTCGCGAAACCATCGGCCAAGCCGTGGACTCCTCGGCAATAGTCAACGCGCCGGGGAATTCGCCATGCACCATGGTGTTCATTTCGCGCAGGAAAGCGATCGCTTCAAGATTCTCGCGGCCGCCATAGCGGTTGGGCAGCCATTCGCCGGCCTTTCTCGAGTAATCGAGGTAGAGCATGGAAGCGACGGCGTCGACACGCAGACCATCGGCATGAAACGCCGACAACCACCAGTGGGCGCTGGAGAGCAGAAAACTCTTGACCTCGCTGCGCCCGTAGTTGAAAACGTGGGTGCCCCAATCGGGATGGATTTTCAGGCGCGGATCGGCATGTTCGTAGAGCGCAGTGCCGTCGAAATCGGCGAGGGCAAAGGCATCCATCGGGAAATGGCCGGGCACCCAGTCAAGGATGACGCCTATACCGGCCTGGTGGCAGGCATCGATCATGAGCCGCAACTCGTCCGGCGTACCGAAGCGCGCCGTCGGCGCGAAGTGGCCGGTGCTCTGGTAACCCCACGATTCGTCAAGCGGGTGCTCCATCAGCGGCATAAATTCGATGTGCGTGTAACCGAGATCGCGAACGTATGGGATCAAGCGCTCGCCAAGCTCCCTGTACGAGTAAAAGCTGCCATCCGGGTGACGCATCCAGGAACCGGCGTGAATCTCGTAGATCGACAACGGCGCATGCAGCCAGTCCCATTCTTTGCGATTGGCCATCCATGCACTGTCATTCCAGACATAATCGCTGGGTGCCGTAACGCGTGCCGCCGTCGCTGGACGATGCTCGAACTGGCGGCCATAGGGATCCGTCTTGACAACAACCGCACCACTCTGACGATTGCGAATCTCGAACTTGTAAAGCGTGCCGACGAGCAATCCCGGAATGAACAATTCCCAGACGCCGCTGGCGCCTAAAGATGCCATCGGATTGACGCGGCCATCCCACTGGTTGAACTCGCCGACCACCGAAACGCGACCGGCGTTG
>CAISUK010000623.1 GCA_903888645.1 uncultured Pseudomonadota bacterium
ATCCCGCAGATCGACAGGAAGCTGCGCCTCTCGGGCCTCGAGCCGTTCAACGTCGGCCCCGAGTCGCTCGTCGTCAATGTCGGCGAGCGCACCAACGTCACCGGCTCCAAGGCTTTCTCCCGCATGATCCTCGAAGGCCGCTTCGACGATGCGCTGGCGGTGGCGCGCAACCAGGTCGAATCCGGCGCGCAAATCGTCGACGTCAATATGGACGAGGCGATGCTCGACTCGCAGGCGGCGATGGACCGCTTTCTCAAGCTGGTTGCCTCCGAACCCGACATCTCGCGGGTGCCGGCGATGATCGATTCCTCGAAATGGGAAGTGCTGGAAGCCGGTCTCAAATGCCTGCAGGGCAAGGGCGTGGTCAATTCCATTTCGCTCAAGGAAGGCGAAGAGAAGTTCCTCGCTCAGGCGCAACTGGTTCGCCGTTACGGCGCCGCTGCCATCGTCATGGCATTCGACGAACAGGGCCAGGCCGATACGCTGGCGCGCAAGACCAGTATCTGCAAGCGCGCCTACGATCTGCTCACCGGCATCGGGTTTCCGGCCGAAGACATCATCTTCGATCCGAACATTTTCGCCATCGCCACGGGGATCGAGGAACACAACCATTACGCCGTCGATTTCATCGAAGCGACCCGCTGGATTCGCCGCAACCTGCCGCATACGCATGTCTCCGGCGGCGTTTCCAACGTCTCGTTTTCGTTCCGCGGCAACGACCCGGTGCGCGAGGCCATTCACACCGTTTTTCTCTTTCACGCCATTCAGGCGGGTATGACAATGGGTATCGTCAACGCCGGCCAGCTTGGCGTTTATGACGAGCTTGACCCGGTGTTGCGCGACAAGGTCGAGGACGTGGTTCTGGACCGCTCGCCCGACGCCGGCGAGCGCCTGGTCGAAGTTGCGCAAAGCGTCAAAGGACAATTGCGCGACGCGGCTCCCGACTTGTCCTGGCGGCAGCAGCCGGTTGCCGAACGGCTGGCGCATGCGCTGGTCAAGGGCATCACCGAATTCGTCGTCGTCGATACCGAGGAGGCGCGCGCTGCCCTCGCCGCCGCCGGCCAGCCGCCGCTCGCCGTTATCGAAGGGCCGCTGATGGGCGGCATGAACATCGTCGGCGACCTGTTCGGCGCCGGCAAGATGTTCCTGCCGCAAGTGGTCAAATCGGCGCGCGTCATGAAGCAGGCGGTGGCCCACCTACTGCCTTACATCGAAGCCGAAAAAGCCCGCACCGGCGCCGTCGCCAAGGGCCGCATCGTCATGGCCACGGTGAAGGGCGATGTGCATGACATCGGCAAAAACATCGTCGGCGTCGTGCTCGGCTGCAACGGCTACGAGGTGATCGATCTTGGTGTCATGGTGTCGTGCGACAAGATTCTCGCCGCCGCTCGCGAGCACGATGCCGGCGCTATCGGTCTGTCCGGTTTGATCACGCCATCGCTCGAGGAAATGAGCCATGTTGCCGCCGAAATGCAGCGGCAGGGATTCGCCGTTCCGCTGCTGATCGGCGGCGCCACCACCAGCCGCGCCCACACCGCCATCAAGATCGCGCCGCACTATGCCGGGCCGGTGGTCTATGTGCCCGATGCGTCGCGCGCCGTCGGCGTGGTGACGAAACTGCTATCGATTGACCAGGCTGCCGGCTTCAAGGCTGAAGTTGCTGCCGATTATGAAAAGCTGCGGCTCCAGCATGACCAGAAAAAGGGTACGCCGTTGGTGACGCTTGCGGCGGCCCGTGACAACAGCGCGCGACTGTCCTTCACGGCGTCCGCCGCGCCGGTGCCGCCGAGAAAACCGGGGCTAACCGTGCTGCGCCAAATCGATCTGGCAACGCTGGCCGGTTACATCGACTGGGGTCCGTTCTTCCAGACATGGGATCTCGCCGGCCGTTATCCCGACATCCTCGACGGCGCGAAGGTAGGCGCTGGCGTGGCCGAAGCGGCGCGCAATGTCCTCCAAGATGGCGAGGCGATGCTTGAGCAAATCGTCAGCGAAAAGTGGCTGACCGCCAACGCCGTATTCGGCCTCTACCCGGCCAACGCCAACGGCGACGATATCGAAATCTACGCCGACGCTTCGCGAGAGAGAGTGGCCGCCGTTTGGCATGGCTTGCGCCAGCAGCACGAGCGTCCCGAGGGCAAACCGCACTGGTGCCTTACCGATTTCATTGCCGCCAAAGGCAATGAAGACTGGATCGGCGCCTTCGCCGTCACGGCCGGAATCGGCATCGAGAAGAAGCTGGCCGAATTCGCCGCCGCTCATGACGATTACCGTTCCATCATGCTCAAGTCATTGGCCGACCGCCTCGCCGAAGCCGCCGCCGAATGGCTGCACGAACGGGTACGCAAGGATTACTGGGGTTACGCCGCCGCCGAACACTTGGGCTGCGAAGAACTGATCGCCGAAAAATATCAAGGCATCCGGCCGGCACCCGGCTATCCGGCCTGCCCCGATCACACAACCAAGGCGGCGTTGTTTGAACTGCTCGACGCACCGGCCAATGTCGACATGACCCTGACCGAAAACTTTGCCATGCTGCCGGCGGCGGCGGTCAGCGGCTTCTACCTGGCGCATCCGGAAGCGCATTATTTCGCCATCACCAGGATCGGTCGCGATCAGTTGGAAGACTGGGCGGAGCGAAGCGGCATGAGCGTTGCCGAGGCGGAACGATGGCTGGCGCCGGTCCTGCACGCGTGACCGATTTTCGGTCGCCACACACCAATACTTACTGAGCCAGCGCAAGCGATGCAGTTGTCGGTTTGGCTGGCCTTCCTGTTGTCCTGCCTGGCGATTTCCTTCTCG
>CAISUK010000624.1 GCA_903888645.1 uncultured Pseudomonadota bacterium
ATGCACCGCCGCACCCTGCAGCGCAAGCTGGGGAAACGCCCCGCCAACAGTTAGTTGATCGCCAGCAACTCCACCTCGAACACCAGCGTCGCATTCGGCGGTATCACGCCGCCAGCACCACGCGCGCCATAACCAAGTTCCGGCGGGATGGTCAGTTTGCGCATGCCGCCGATGCGCATGCCCTGGACACCCTCGTCCCAGCCGGCGATGACGCGGCGGGCGCCGAGCGAAAACTCGAAAGGGTCATTGCGGTCCTTGCTTGAATCGAATTTGCGGCCGTCGGTCAGCCAGCCGGTGTAATGCACGGCAACCGACTGGCCGGCGCTGGCCTCGTCGCCGCTCCCGACGATGACGTCTTCGATGATCAATCCGCTGGCGGTAGTGCTCGGGCTCATGGGGCAAATCTCCGGTGGGGTTGGGGTTAATTGGAATACAGCAGGCTACCCAGCCTGCTTTCTGCTTTGGCGCAGAATGCCTGGATTGAACAACTCGTCGGCGTGGACTGGTGGCTGCGGCCGCGAGAAGTAGTAACCCTGGAAGTTGAGGCAACCGAGGTTGATCAGTTTGCCTAGCTGTGCATCGGTTTCGACGCCTTCGGCCAGCGTCTCGGGACCCAGGCTGCGTGCCAGCTGGATGATGGCGGTCACGATCATGACGTCATCGTTATCCTTGGTGAGGTCGCGAACGAAGGATTGATCGATCTTCAGCTTGTGCACCGGGAAACGCTTGAGGTAGGCAAGACTGGAATAGCCGGTACCGAAATCGTCCACCGCCAGGCGCACGCCCATGACGGCGAGCGAGCGAAGTTTGCCGAGGGTTTCGTCGGCATCGCGCATCAGGGTCGATTCGGTGATTTCGAGCTCGAGCAAAGAGGCCGGCTGGTCACTCTCGATCAGCGCGCTGCGCACCATCTCGACGAGGTTTTTCTGGCGGAATTGGCGCGGTGAAAGATTGATGGAAATCGGGATGGCCGGATAACCTTGCTGCTGCCATTCACGATTCTGCCGCAGTGCCTGACGCAGCACCCATTCACCGATCGGCACGATCAGACCGGCCTCCTCGGCAACCGGAATGAAATCGGCCGGCGAAATCATGCCGAGCTCGGGATCCTGCCAGCGCAGCAGTGCTTCCATCCCGCAAACCTGGCGATGTTCGAGATCAATCAGCGGTTGGTAATGGAGCAGCAACTGATGCGCGTCGATGGCTGAGCGCAGTTGCTGCTCGAGCGTGAAAAAGCGCGACGCCTCAATGTTCATCTGCGCCGCGAAGAACTGGAAATTATTACGTCCGCATGCCTTGGCGTGATACATCGCCGTGTCGGCGTTTTTCATCAACACGACGGACTCGGCGCCGTCATCGGGAAAGATGGCGATGCCAAGCGAGGCGGTCACATGCAATTCGTGGCCGTCGATGAAGATAGGCGGTGCCAGGCCGGATATGATCTTTTCTGCCACCAGCATGGCGTCTTCGGGACCGCGGACTTCCTGCAACACGATAACGAATTCGTCGCCACCCAAGCGCGACACCGTATCGATGGCGCGCACCGATTCGCGCAGCCTCTCGGTGACCTTGATCAGCAGCTCGTCACCGAGTGCGTGGCCCAGCGTGTCGTTGATCGATTTGAAACGATCGAGGTCGAGGAACATCACCGCCACCTTATGCACGTAGCGGTCGCCCTGCATCAGCGCCTGGTCCAGCCGGTCCAGCATGAGTGCCCGGTTGGGCAGGCTGGTCAGCGCATCGTGATGGGCCAGATGCCAGAT
The DNA here is from genome assembly GCA_903888645.1 of uncultured Pseudomonadota bacterium. Lineage (GTDB taxonomy): Bacteria > Pseudomonadota > Gammaproteobacteria > Burkholderiales > Rhodocyclaceae > CAISUK01. The sequence goes on from CAISUK010000624.1 coordinate 1,764, forward strand.
GCGTTGCTCGCCCTGCATGCGCTCGAAAATTTCCGCCTGCAACTGGGCGTTGGTCGCCGCCAGTTCGGCGGTGCGCTCGATGACGCGCTGCTCCAGCTCGTCACGCGCCTGAACCAGTTCCTGCTGGACAAGTTGTCGTTCGGTCACGTCTTCGAAAATCCAGACCACGCTGAAATTGTCTTCCTGATCGGCACGGTGGCCGGTCGCCCGCACCCAGAACTCGCCGCCGTCCTTGCGCACCACGCGGCTTTCGGCAACGAATATCTCGCCGCGATTGATGACGTCGTAGGCACCGACACTGTTTTCGAGATAATCCCGATCATTGCGAAAGAAAATGCGCACCGACTGGCCGGCCAGTTCGCTCCTGTCATAACCAAAGATTTCTGCCTGCTTGCGGTTGCAGCGCTGCACGGTGTTATTGCGTACATACATGATGCCGACGGCGGCGTTGTCGAAAATCATCTCCTGCTCGGCCAGCGCGCGATGGATGTTTTCCTCGGCCTGGCGCTGTGCCGTGGTGTCTTCCAGCATCCAGACACAACCGGCCTCCGGTCGCTCCGGTTCGAAAGCGCGACCCGACAAGCGACCCCAAAACACCGAGCCGTCCTTGCGCCGGAGCAATTGCTCGCGCTGGTGTCCTCGGCCGGCGCGGAGTTCGTCATAGGCGGCGCCCACCGCTGCGAAATCAGCGTCGCTGACATACCATTGACGTGTCGTGTGGCCGATCATTTCGCCCGGCTCGCAACCGAACAGTTCTTCGAAGCGGCGATTGCAGCGAACCAACTGGCGCTCGCGAACCACGCTGATACCCAGAATCGATGTCTGGAAAGTTGCTTCCTGTTCAGTCGTCTTCTGCGCCAACGCCGCCCGGACAGCACGGTCCTCTTCGATGTTCTCCATGATCCAGATGGTGCCGCCCTGGGGATGAAGGGGATCGACGGCCTTGGCGGAAATGCGGCACCAGAAAAGACTGCCATCCTGGCGCTTCATGCGCCGTTCTTCATGAAATGGCTGACCGGACGCCAGTGCCGGAACGACCTCGGCAGCTGCGGCCTCGAACTCCTCGACACTTGGGTAGAGGTCAAACCCCGACAGTCCGATGAAATCCTTCGCGGCATAGCCGAACATCTGCGAACAGAGCGGGTTGCTGCGCGCCACCTTGCGGTTGCGCGTGAACAGGATTCCGACCGTGGCATTCTCGAGAATGGCACTCAACTCGAGCAGAGAATGCGTTACCGTTTCGAGCGGTCGGACGCGGCGAGACAGCGCGACGGGCTGGTCCTTGCCTGGCTGTGGATCGAGGTCATCAGGTTGGCTCATGGCGGTGTCAATCTAGTCTGTCGGCAGTTCAGTCAGCGGGCATTGCCGACCGGGTTGGTAACGAGGCCCGGCAGCTGCGGCGGAAGCGAAAATTCGCCGCGCCGCTCGAACGGCAGGGTGGCCAGGTTAGCGGACGACAGCGTGCCATGGATTCGTTCGTCAACGCGATCACTGTCCCGGTTAATTTCATTGAACTGCTCTGCCATGGGCCAACCCATGGCGCCCAGCCCGATGAAGCCGAGTCTCAAGCTTGCTGCCCGCTCATGGATTCAAGCAGCTTCAGCATGGCGATCGAATCGTCATCGCCGAGCCCGCTACCCACCATGGCGTTGAACATCTGTGCCGTAGCCGCCGCTGAAGGCAACGCCAGGCCAAGGCGGTGTGCCTCTTCCATGACGATGCGCATGTCCTTCTGGTGCATCCAGGCCTTGAAGCCGGGCTGGAAATTCCGGTCGAGCATGCGCTGACCATGATTCTCCAGAATCTTGCTGTAGGCGAAGCCACCGAGCAAGGCTTCACGCACCCGTGCCGGATCGACGCCGCTCTTGCGGGCAAAGTTGAAAGCCTCGGCGACCGCCGCGACGCCGACACCGGTGAGGATCTGGTTGCAGGCTTTGGCTACCTGGCCGGCGCCACAGCCGCCGATCAGGGTCGCCGACTTGCCCAGCTTGTCGAACAGCGGCTTGACCTTGTCGAACACGTCGGCCCGGCCACCCACCATGATGGTCAAGGTGGCATTGATGGCACCGATTTCGCCACCGGAAACCGGCGCATCGAGAAATTCGATGCGCGCCCGTTCAAGCCGCGCAGCGATGTCACGCGCTGCGGCCGGCGCAATGGTGCTCATGTCGACCACGATCAGTCCGGGCTGCGCCCCCGCGGTGATGCCGTCGTCGCCGAGCGTCACGGCAGCAACATCAGGCGCATCGGCAACCATCGTGAAAATGATTTCGGCATGGCGTGCCACTTCAGCGGCACTGAGGTGGGCATGGGCGCCGCTATCGCTGAATGGCTGCAGGGAAGCCGGTCGGCGCGCCCACAGATGCAGGGTATGCCCGGCCTCGGCAAGGTGCAGTGCCATTGGCCGACCCATCAAGCCCAGACCGATGAATCCGATGTTCATGTTTAGTCCTCGATCACTCCATCATTTGGCATCTATCGGTCGCCAGGAAAATGCAAAGTGCGATTATCGCCAATCAGCAGTGTCGCTATCTTCTCCACCGCGCACGGCTTGCAGAATAAGCGGCAGCAGTGGTTCCGGCAGACGAATATTTCCCGCCAGGGCAAACTCCCTGGCGCGTTCCGACATTTTGGTCCAGGTCTTGCGGATGATGTTGAGCCACTTGGCATTATCGTAATCGGCGTGTCGAGCAGCAAAATCGGCCAGGTAATGCTCGATGAAAGTCAGGCCGATCACATCTTCCAGCAATTGCGTGTCCGGGTTGATCTTGAGCCCCTTCTTGCCGATCGCCGATTGAACGCGCTGAATCGGTTCGTCGCCATAACCCGCGTCGCACATCAGTCGACCCGCCGTCGCGGCATGCATCTTATAAAGACTGGTGCGCCATTGCAGGTAACCAGAGCGATCCAGCGGATAGTCGGATCGTGGCACCTTCCAACGTTCAATATGCTGGGCGTGCACGGCCAGCTTCACTGCTTCGGCAGCGTCCGGGGCAAACCGCAACAGCATCGCTGTCATGCGCTCCGAATAGAGGACTTCCTTTGCTACCTCCCGTCCGGCAACAATCTCCCGGTTCGGATCGGCGCCATTGGCAGCATCGAACAATGCAATGGCCCGCTCGAATCGACTTGCATCGGCAATCATGACATCGGCTTAAACGGTTTACCCATGAGCGATGGTCGCATCGGCGCTGCAGCCAGTCAAGACAATCGACGCCGCCTCGCTGCGACTGCCGCGATCGGCTACTCGCCGGACATCGCTTTCATCGCCTCACGAATTTCGCGGATCTTTTCCAGGATGTCGGTACGTCCGGGATGTTCCTGAGCGGCTTTGCGCAAGACGCTCACGGCTTGCTGCCTGTTACCGTAGGCCAGGTAGACATCGGCTTCGGCAAGCGGATCGAGACGAGTCATGGCGTCAAGTGGCCGGTCGTCGAAAGTTGAAAACAGCGTGTCTTGCGCCGGTGTCGCCTTGGGTTTGCGCCGAAGCAAAATTATCCCCACCAGCGCAGCCAGCGCTGCAACAACCGAGACGGCCCAGAGGATCTGCATATTGCTCATCGCATGTCACCAGTTATTAACTTGCACAATGTTCGGGGAAACTCATTGATCGGAATAGATGTCTTGCCGGCGCTAAAGTTCCAAGCGGTTCCAGGCCGTTCCAAGGGTCAGGCACTGGCAATAGTAAGCGCTAGCCGCCCCAACGTAAATTCCGCCGGATATTTTCTGCCAATTCGTTGCGTTCACCGTGATTTATTTGGCGTTTTTGCAAGGCCAATCTTCAATTGACCAAACCTGTCCGCGGCTGAGATACTTGCCGCCATGCGATTTGATTTCCTGTCCCCGGCCGCACAAAGCCTGCACGCCCCGCTTCGCCCGTGAATCTGCCGCTCGTCGATTCGGACTTGCCACCCTACGCGGGAATCCAGCTGGCCAACGTGATTCTCGTCCGTGCAATGGCCGATGCACGAGCCGCACTGTCGGCTCTGTTGGCTGCCGATACCATCGGTTTCGATACCGAATCCAAACCGACCTTTGCCAAAGGCGAGGTGTCGACCGGTCCGCATCTGATCCAGTTGGCGACTGACGAGAAGGCGTACCTTTTCCCCGTCGTCGGCAATATGGCGCTTGATTGCCTGCGCCAGATCCTCGAGTCGCCGCGGGTGCTGAAGGTTGGCTTCGGTCTGCGTGACGATCTTCGCCGCCTGCAAACCAAGTTGGGTATCGATGCCAGCAACGTACTCGATCTGGCCATCGCACTGCGCCAGGAAAAACGTGCTGACGTCGGCGCCAAGACAGCGGTGGCAAGGTTCTTCGGCCAGCGCATGCAAAAATCCAAGCGGACCTCGACGACCAACTGGGCGAGTCCGAAGTTGACCGACCGGCAGCTGCTTTATGCAGCCAACGATGCGCAGGTGGCGCTGCGCGTGTATCGTGCCTGGCGGACTGCCGACGCGACGATCCCGCCGGAAGACCAATGACCCGTCAGGTGCGCAGCGGATGCATCCAGACGAACAGCGCCTGTTCTTCCGCATCGGCCCGCCGGGCGAGTTCGGCCAGCTCGGCGAGCATCGCCGCGATCGCTTCATCCTCCCAGCCGGCGGATTCGAATTCTTCGGTCGCAGCAAGTTCGACGGCCACCTCGGCCAATGTGTCGTCGTCGAGTTCGGCCAGCCGCGCCGTCGCCTCGTCGGCGAGGCGCAGTACCAGCGCCCCTTCGAAGGCCGAGACATAGACCGGCTCGTAATGGGATAGCGCGTCATCGAACAGATCGCCGGTCAGCAGGCTGTGCAGCGTCGCGATCTTGGCGGTATCGACATCGCGCATTTCGATGCCGCTCCACTCGTCGGTCGGCTGCAGCGATTCGCCGATCGCTTCAATGTCTTCCTTATCGGCGACAACAATGTGGGTGAGGACGCTCATGCTGGCCTTCTCAGTTATTGGCTTTTCGGTGGCATCGGCACCGTAGGCGTCAGCCGCCAGATTTCGGCGTTGTATTCGGCCATGGTGCGGTCAGTGGAAAACTTACCGCTCGCCGCTGTATTGAGAATGCTCATCCGAATCCATCGCTCGCTGTCGCGGTAGGCCGCGGCG
>CAISUK010000625.1 GCA_903888645.1 uncultured Pseudomonadota bacterium
ACACAAAGTGGACAAGCTCTGTCGTCAACACTCTGGATCGACGCGTATTATTGACGCATGACTCCAAGTGCCTCCGACACCGTACAAATCAAGCCCACGTGGCTGGCCACGTTCAAGGTTTACCTGGAGCCGCCGAGCTTGCGTATGCTGTTGCTGGGTTTCTCCGCCGGGTTGCCGCTGCTGCTGGTGCTGGGCACGCTGAGTTTCTGGCTGCGCGAAGCCGGCATCGACCGCACCACCATCGGCTACCTGAGTTGGGTTGGTCTGGCCTACGCCTTCAAGTGGGTCTGGGCGCCGCTGGTGGACTGGCTGCCGATTCCGCTGCTGACGCGCTGGCTGGGCCGTCGCCGCAGCTGGCTGCTGTTGGCGCAACTGGCCGTCATGGCAGGCCTGGTGGCGATGTCTTTCAACGACCCGCGCGTGGCGCTGCAGCCGGTGATCTGGGGCGCGCTCTCGGTCGCCTTCGGTTCGGCCACGCAGGACATCGCGCTCGATGCCTTTCGCATCGAGTCGGCCAACACCGACCGGCAGGCGGCGCTGGCTGCGGCCTACCAGACCGGCTACCGGCTGGCCATGATCTGGTCCGGTGCCGGCGTGCTCTGGCTGGCGGCGCGCTCTGAAGTGGCCGGGCTCTCTACCTACCAGCACAGCGCCTGGCAGACGGCTTACCTGGTGATGGCGGCATCGATGTTGCTCGGCATGGTGACGGTGCTGGTGTCGCCCGAGCCCGGGCAGCGCGTCATGCCCAAGGCGAAGAACCTGGCCGAATGGCTGCGCGGCGCACTGATCGATCCGTTTGCCGATTTCTTGCGGCGCTATGGCAGTCAGGCCCTGCTGATCCTGGCCTTGATCGCGATCTACCGGATCAGCGATGTGGTGATGGGCATCATGGCCAATCCGTTTTATGTTGACATGGGTTACACCAAGGACGAGGTGGCGGCGGTAACGAAGATTTACGGCGTCATCATGACGCTGGCTGGTGCCTTCATCGGCGGCGCCATGTCATTGCGTGTGGGCGTGATGCGCGTGTTGATGCTGGGCGCGGTGCTGAGCGCGGCGAGCAACCTGCTGTTTGCCTGGCTCTTCACACGCGGCCATGATGTGACATCGCTGATCTTCGTGATCTCGGCCGACAACCTTTCCAGCGGCATCGCCTCGGCGGCGTTCATCGCCTATCTGTCGAGCCTGACAAACATCAACTACTCGGCCACACAATACGCCATATTCAGCTCGGTGATGCTGCTGGCCCCCAAATTTCTGGCGGGTTACTCGGGCCGCTATGTTGATGCCTTCGGTTATCAAAACTTCTTCTGTGCGACCGCTCTGCTGGGCGTTCCGGTGCTGCTGCTGGTGTGGCTGGCAGCCCGAAACAAGAAGACCTAGCGCCGCCTGGGCCGGCTCATTTACCTAACTTTACAGTCGCTGCAAGCGCTTGAGCGGGCGCTGCCGTAGACTGCCGCCATGAGCCAGCACTTGTTGATGATTGAAGACGATGCCCGACTGGCGCCGATGGTGGGCGAGTACCTGGGGCAGTCCGGTTTCGAGGTCAGCCACGCCGGTGATGGGCACAGCGGCCTGGCGGCTGTGCAGGCCGGCGCGCCCGATCTGGTGATCCTGGACCTGATGCTGCCCGACATGGACGGACTCGAAGTCTGCCGGCGCATCCGCGCCCTGCCTGGTGCGCGCGCTCAGGTGCCGGTGCTGATGCTGACGGCCAAGGGTGATCCGATGGACCGCATCATTGGACTCGAAATCGGGGCCGATGACTATCTGCCCA
>CAISUK010000626.1 GCA_903888645.1 uncultured Pseudomonadota bacterium
ATATTACAGTATAAGGCACAAGCTCTTGGTAAAAGAGTAGAAACGGTTAATCCTGCTTATACCTCTAAAGATGACTTTAGAGGTATAGAAAAAGGTAGAAGAGCAGGATGTAGGTATTATGCGTCAACCGGCAGCCCGTAGGACGACGACGCTGGATACGACATGCCGCTGGCCACACCTGGTCAGCGACTTCCCCATGGCCTGCCTGCACGGCATCCGCGCCCGCAGCGCGTGAAACCAACACTCACCACTCGACTTCGGTCTTGCGGCAGGCCCGGAAATTCCTCATGGCGGTCAGTCCGCCACCTCTGTTTTACCTGCATCACTTGTTGTACCCGAATTTCTTCATTCACCACCCGATGCCAATTAAGGAGATATCTATGGGAAGCCGCAACTTCGATCTTGGTACCCGCGACATGAAGGCCGCCGGCCGCGTCGCACTCGAAGAGGGGATGCGCTCGTTCTCGAGCATCGACACCATGGCTGATCGCTGGAATCTGTTTGTGGACTATGTCCGGGAACACCATGCCATCGGCCGCATGGAGATCATTACGGTCGACGTCGTCATTGCCTATGGCCAGTCGCTGTCGGACCGGGTCGATGATGGCGATCTGGAGCCGGCCACCGCACAGAATTATGTCAGTGCCGTGAACCGCGTTCTCGAGATCGCCCGCTGTGATCGCCATGTGTCCGTGTCACCCACTCGTGACTGCGGTATTCCATTACGCACCGGCATCGCCGTGGATAGCCAGCTCGTCAGCACCAACGAGCATTTCAACTGGCTGTCCAGCGTCGACAAGCTGACCAAGATACTGCTTCGGTTGCAGCGGGCCTATGGACTGCGTTTCGAGGAGTCGGCGAAATTCGATGCGCGCGATGCCGACGCCTATATCGCCGCGCAGGTATTGCCGGTCATCAATGGCACGAAAGGGGGCCGTCGGCGGGAGATCCCGATCTGCACGAGCCCGCAGACGCAAATCCTTCGCGTGGCCAAAGCCTACCAGGGAAGCCATCACTCACTGGTTCCCCCGGACATGACCTATGCGGAATTCCGCCGCCACTGCTACCGGATTGCGACGGCGCAGGCCATCCGGTTTCACCGAGAGCGCCACACCTATGCCTACCTGCGCTACAAACGGGAGATGGGCGCCGAGTGCCCGGTCATGGCCGGCATCCCGCATGGCGATCCGCATCACGAGTGGCTGGCCCTCCAGCTCCAGATACATGTGTCGGAGGCCAAAGAGCGAGATCAGGCGGTGCGCGCCCAGATTGCCCAGGAACTCGGCCATAACCGCATCGAAGTTTCCAATGCCTACCTTGGCTGATCAGGTTCGGCGACGCGCGCACGTGTATGTCGCCCATGGCGGGAAAACCAACCGGCGCCAGCAGGTGGACCGGTTGGTCATCGTGGTCGACTGGATGCAGGCGCAATTTGGGTTGACCGGCCTGGCGCAGATCGGCAAGCGACAGGTCATCGCCTACTGGAAGGCTCACCGCGATATGGCCCCGGCCACGGCCTATGCCTACTGGCTGGCACTCAAGGTGTTGTGGGGTTGGCTGGGGAGGGCGGAGGATCCACCGATTCCTTATGCAAAATAGTATCGGCATTCAATTCCTGTTGCTCACCGGAGCGGCGGGCACGCACCCCTCTGCGAACGGCGCTGGGCATCAACTTGATACCTACCTCAAAAGCCGATACATCATCTGCTGGTTTTGCGTTGAGCGCGGACTGGTGACGGTCTTCGGCTTCGGATCGAAGTTTCGCCAATTGAACTTCTTCGGTCATGCGTTCGAGTTCAATGGCCACCATACCCGGCACCGGTTGCTTCTCATTGCGACATAGCCTTGCTATGGCTTTGACTATGTCTTCGTGAGAGGCCACCGTTTCGATTCGCAAGGCTTCTACTTCATCCTCCGGGACCCATGTGACGATGCCGCTCGGCCGCTTGCGACGGCGCTTGGCTTGGATGGATGTGGAGTGGACAGATGCAGCAGCAACTATCTGACGTTTGCTGGATGCTGCTTCTTTCTCTTCTTCTTTCCTTTCTAGGGGCTCCCTGATCGGGTTTCGGCTCTGGTCCCGATTTGGGGATTGCCGGCTTTCCGAAATCGGGACGTCGGGATCGCCAGAGTCCGAGTTCATCATGCTGTGGCCGAGGGAGGCAGCTATCGCGGCGGCATCGAGGGAGAACTCGTAGGATCGCTGAATGTTGAATGGCCCAAGCGTTCGCCGCTCATGGCGTTTGAGCCAGCCGGTTTCGACCAATATACGTAAGGCATTATCGACGGAGTTTCTCCCCACCAAGCCCTCAAGGTCAGCAAGGATGCGTGCACGCGAGGCAACAGGTCGGCCGGGCGTGTCCTGTGCTCTGTCCAGGAAATCGATTTCAGCCATGACTATCGCGGCGTCTCGGCCGATGGTCCGCACTGCCCATTCCCACACTTGAATGAAGCGGCCACCCAACGGGTGGGGTATACGAGATGCCCTAACGTCGCAGCTTCTTTCTTGGGTCGGCCTCGGCGCCGTGGTGGTGAAGCGGCTTGGGCAATGGTTTCCGTGACGCCCAAAGAGGGGCCTCCGAGGCCGTCAACCCATGACTCGATATCGACACGCCGATATCTGACGGATCGCCCGGCCTTGACCGGCGAGGGCCACCCCGCCGGTGCGGGTCGATAACCATAGAGCCATTTCGCCAATGTCTTCGGCGCAAAACCTACGAGGGCAGCGGCCTGGCCTATCGTCAGAAGCAGGGGGAGGTTCGATGACTCCATTCCTCCATGCTACGAAATTCAATTCCGAAATTGAGGGGTATAAGCGCACAGAACCGGCACGTTTCGGAGTCCGCAGGAGATCCATTTGAGGTATGACGAGGTCCGTAAAATAGCTCGAACAATTCAGCGTGAGTTCCGCGGCACAAGAAACTTAGTGCTTATCCTGACTTGCAGCGCAGCGTTATCGCGTCGCTTAGAACCGGTAGCCCTGGGCGAGCCAATAATGCCAGTCGCCGACAGCCTCCTTGGTGTCCTGATCCTTTGACATGGACTCCAGCTGCGCCAGCGGTACGGCAAGGGAATCGTCGGCATGGCTGATCATGACGAACATTTCCGAACCACATTCCTCTTCGGGAGCCATGCCCAATACGTCTACCACTTGCCCCCCCTTGAGCGGAGAAATGGCACGCCTGGCTTTGCAACGGGCTTTGAAAGGGACAACCAGTTTCCCTTCCAGGTAGTAGTACCAGCCCATGGCCCGTTCGATCTCGTCGTAAGCATCAACAACGGCCTCCATGGCAATGCGATGCTCGCGAGCTTCGTCCTCTTTCACGTGCTTGACCATCAGTGCACCGTCGGCGGAGCGCCGTCCGCGCCGCAGCACTTCTTGAACTTCTTGCCGCTACCGCAGGGGCAGGGTTCGTTACGTCCGATTTTCGGGCCGCCGCGAACGACCTGCGGGAACTCCTTCTGCCTGCCGAGATGATGATAGTCGTCGCTGAGCAGTGCGGCCGGTTGGTTGACACGCTTCTCTTTCCAATAGGCGTGGATTCTCACGAGGGAGGGTTCGATTTCGTTCATCCATTTCTCGGCATCGCCGCCGCTCTTGGTAAGGTCGATACCCTCGTCGGTACCGAGTCGAAAGAACGGCGTGAACCATGTCGGCTGCCCAATGGATAGCAGGCTCCACGCATCTTCGTTGAACATGAAGCCGGTAATGAAGCCTTCACTCCACTCGGCGGCACCCCATTGAATGCCCCGCCAGAAGATCGGCTCGAACGAGGCCGGGTCAGTGTTGAACGTGGTATTCACGGAGTTGGACGGAGCCGCTACGCGGAGAAGAACCAATTGGCCGCTGCACGAATTATTGTGTGATCTCACGCCCTCGCTCGTGAGGGGTGATTGTGCACAACTTCGTGAGGATAAGCCAGTATGAACACAGC
>CAISUK010000627.1 GCA_903888645.1 uncultured Pseudomonadota bacterium
GTGAATTCGGAACTGCTCCTCGCCGAATCCTACGTACGCCGCGACCGGGTTGCCGTGGTCGGCTTTCGCGGTCGCAGTGCCGAAGTCCTGTTGCCACCGACACGATCCCTGGTGCGCGCCAAGCGCAGCTTGGCGGCGCTACCCGGCGGCGGCGGCACACCGCTGGCTTGCGGCATCGACGCGGCGACGGCGATGGTCGACGCGATTCGCCGGCATGGCGGAACACCGACGGTGGTCCTGCTCACCGATGGTCGCGCCAACATCGCCCGTGATGGTGGTCCGGGACGCGCCCGCGCCCACGAAGACGCCATGGCGGCGGCCCGGCTGTTGCGCACCATGCAGATCAGCGCCCTGCTCGTGGATACATCGCCGCATGCCCACCACCTCGCGCAAAATCTCGCAACCGAGATGGGCGCACGCTATTTGGCGCTGCCCTATGCCGACGCCAAGACGCTCTCCAGTGCGGTCAAGGCTTCGGCTTCAGCCAATGCCCAGGCGCAAAAATCTGCGACATGAGGCAAGTGTTACAGGTCGCTGACTGTGCGCAGCGAAACAAGGACTTGATCGGCTATTCGCCGGCAGCGTAGCCGATTACGCGCTGGGCGAGCTCCGACGCGCGCTTGGCCGAAGCCTCAAGGGCATCCAGTGTCGGAACGACAGACGGCCCGGCGGCCTCATCCGCCACTTCCATGACGGCCAGACTTGCGCTGCCAAGGATCGCGGCGATCAGTTCCTGCGAATCGGCCGACTCGACGCCAGCCAGCCCGCTTTGCCCCAGCGGCTTTTGCGCCGAGAGGATCGCCCGTTGCACACGATCACGCGCGGCATCGGCTTCGCGCCGCTCGCTCATGTCCGTCACAAGGACAATGTGACCCAGCGCGCCGCTGCCGTCGAGGCGCGGGATGACGTCGGCGCGCAGCATCAGCGGCACGGCAGTGCCGTTGCCGCCATTGAGCGGCAACTCGCCACGCCAGCTCTGCCGCCGCTCGAGCAGCGCCCGGATCATGGTGCGCGCCGTTGCCGCATCGCGGAACAATGGCGGCAGATCGTCGAGATGAGCGAGATGAACGTGAGGGCGCCGGAAAAAACGTGAAAACGCCTCGTTCGTAAAACGAATGCGCCCATTGCCATCGGCAATGAGAACGCCGTCACTTGATGCCTGCAATGCCAGACGCAATTGGGCCAGGCGATCCTCGGTGATCAGGTAGCTCATCGAGCGCACCTGCAGCGCGACATCACGCAGCGAAGAACCAACCGCCTGGGCAGTCGCTACGTCGGCACGGGACCAGGGTCGCGCCGTCAGTTGCACCCGTTCGGTCCACACCGCAAACGAACGTCGCGGCGAAAGTTCGCGCGGATCGTTACCGGGCAACACCGGTTTGTTCGGGTTACCTGCCCAGCGCACTTCACGCACCTGCTCGCCGCGTAACCAGACAAGATATTCGCAGCAGGGTTGCGACAACTGCACGGCGAGCACGCCCGCAGCAGTTTCCGCCAGGCCGGCAAATTCGCGTACGTCTCGAGCGACAGTAGCGCTGGCGAAAACGCCATCGTCCATCGGCTGCCGGGATATCCAATCGACGAGGGAGCGCAGACTGGCGGTCGATGGCACGTCGCCGGCGGTCAGAAACTCATCCTCGTGGACAAGGAAGGCGCCGGTCGCCCCGACAGATCTTAACAGGTCGCGGGGATCCTCGATCAATGCATATTGCCACCCGCCACGCGTGGTCGTCGCATCGATCAGCCGGTCCTCGAGGCGACGCACCATGGCGTCGGTGCGCAGTTGGGTGAAGTTCTCGAGAACGGCAATGCGCGTCGCGATGATTTCTGCGACAAGGTCGCAGGCCGCCCGCACGGCGTAGGGAATCTCTTTGGGACTATAGTGGTGGCAGGCAATCAGACCCCACAACTTGTCTTCACGAACCAGCGACGCCACCAGCGTTCCGGTCACGCCCATGTTGCGCAGATATTGCAGGTGCAGAGGCGACATGCTGCGCAGCCAGCTCATCGACATATCGAGCTCGGCTCCGGTCGGCGGAAACATCCGCGGAATCACTGGCACCGGTTCGTAATTGACGTCGACGAGAACCCGCACCCGGTTGCGCAAATAGAGCTCGCGGGCGCGCTGCGGAATGTCCGATTCCGGATAGTGCAGACCGAGAAAAGGCTCAAGATAGCCTTGCTTGGCTTCGGCAATGACCTCGCCGTGGCCGTCCGGATCGAAGCGGTAGAACATCGCCCGGTCATAGCCGGCGATTTCGCGAAATATATCGACGGCCGTGGTGGCCAGTTCGTCGAGCGTGGTGGCGGCACCGAGACGGGCGACAGCGCTGATCAGGGAATGCGGCA
>CAISUK010000628.1 GCA_903888645.1 uncultured Pseudomonadota bacterium
CGGCAGCGCTGGCTGCCTGGCTTGCCCGTCCCATCCAGCGCTGGATGGTTTCCGCCAGCTTGGCTGCGTCGATGGGCTTGGCCAGATAATCGTTCATGCCCGCGGACAGGACCTTGTCGCGATCGCCTTCCATGGCATTGGCCGTCATGGCAATCACCGGAATGTCCGCATCAAGGACCGCGGCGCCGCTGCGGATCATCCGAGTCGCTTCATAACCGTCCATTTCCGGCATTTGGCAGTCCATCAAGACGAGATCGTAACGTTGCTTGCCAAGTGCAGCGAGCGCCTCGACACCATTGACCGCGATATCGACGCTGTGGCCGAATTTTTCCAGCAGCCGCCTCGCCAGTTTTTGGTTGATGAGGTTGTCCTCGACCAACAGGATCGCAGCGTGGTGGTCAGCCTCCGTCAGCAGATGGCGCGTGACGAGGGGTTTGTCGGCATCTTCCGGCCGCGCGCCAAATCCCAATACCAGACGCAGGCAGCGCCGCAACTGGGCGCTCTTGACCGGCTTGGTCAGATAAGCGTCAAAGCCGACATCCTTGACGCGCTTGGCGTCTCCGCGTTCGCCGGCAGCAGTGAGCATGATCAAGGGAATATCCTTGAGCGTGGCATCGGCCTTGATCGAGCGCCCCAAGGTCTCGCCGTCCATGCCCGGCATATTCCTGTCGATGATCATCGCGTCGACCCGTCCTCCGCCAGTCAGGGTCGACTCCAGCAGCGGCAAGACCGCGAGCGGATCAGCCACCAGGAGCACCGCGCATTGCCAGTCCTCCAGCAGAATCTTCAGTTGCCGCCGGCTGGTGGCATTGTCGTCAACCACCACAATGCGCTTGCCGGCCAGTTCCGCCAACTGCTCTGGCAGCGCGACGAATTGCGCTGCCTGCAACGGCAGCGACAACTCGACCCAGAAGGTGGACCCCTGGTCACGCACACTATCGACGCCGATCTTGCCATCCATCAGCTCGACCAGCTGCCGCGACATGGCCAGCCCAAGTCCGGTGCCGCCGTAGCGCCGGGTCGTCGATGCATCGACCTGGATAAATGGGCTGAAGAGATGCGGCAACTTGTCGGCCGGAATACCGATCCCGGTATCGCACACCTCGATGCGGAAGCGCAGTTGCCTTTCAAGCAATTCGAGCACATTGACGATGATGGCGACTTCGCCGCTGGCGGTAAATTTGATGGCATTGCCAGCCAGGTTGAGGACGATCTGCCTGAGGCGTCCCGGGTCTCCGCGCAGCAGCGACGGAACCTCGGGATCAACCAGGCAGGCAAATTCGAGTTTCTTTTCGTCGGCACGATAGGCAAGCACATCGGCAACGTCGTCGAGCAACAAGCGGAGATCGAAATCGATGCATTCCAAGTCGAGCTTGCCGGCCTCGATCTTCGAGAAATCGAGGATGTCGTTGATGATGCCGAGCAGGGCATTGGCGCTGCTATTGACGGTTTCAGCATATTCGCGCTGATCGGCATCGAGCTCGGTATCAAGCAGTAAATTGGTCATGCCGATGACGCCGTTCATCGGTGTCCGGATCTCGTGGCTCATGGCCGCCAGGAAGTCGCCTTTGGCGCGACTGGCCGCCTCGGCATCGATTCTTGCCTGTTGCAGCGCCGCCTCATTGCGTTTCCGCTCGGTGATATCTTGTACGGTGCCGAACACGCGCACGACTTTGCCATCGTCATCGCGCTGGATCTGTCCGTGGGCTTCGACAATGCGCTCGCCATGCGCCGCGGACACCACACGATGTTCAATATCGTAGGCTACGCCCTGCTCCACAGAGAGGTGCATTGCCGCCTCGACCCGCGCCCGATCGTCAGGATGTACGGCAGCCAGGAACGTGGCACGATCCGGCCGAACACGCTTGTCCCCGCCGGCATAAAGTTCAAAGGCCTGCTCCGACCAATACAATTCGCCGGACTCGCGATTCCATTCCCAGTTACCGATCCGGGCAATGCGCTGCGCTTCGTCGAGTTGATTCTTCTGCGTCGTGAGAACTTTGCGCGAACGTGCGTTGCTGTGCAGGTAGAGCGCACCACCCGAGGCGACGACGATCAAGGCGCTACCAGCGACTGCCAGAAGCAGGAACAACCACAGTCGATCATGATCGAGCGTGAGGATGGCGGGAATTTCGGCAGCGATAAATACCTTGACGCCTTCGTCCGGTACATCCTGGGAAGCCACGATATGCGGCACCGCTTCATCGTTGAACAAACGCAGCGAAGGGAAGCGCAGATCGCCCCAGAGATCCAGCGTCACCACTGGAAAGTTTTCCCGCTTGTAGCGCTGCATTTTCTTGTTCGGGGCAAGGCGGGTGATCGGGGATTCCGGTAACGCCCGCATCTCAAGGGCTTTTTGGTGGGCCAGGATGATCACACCATTGCTGTCAGCGATGAAAGAGTCTGCCTGCTCCACCCAGAACGACAAGTTGACCAGGTCGATCTTGGCCGCGACGACGCCGACAAACTTGTTATCGACATGAATCGGGGAGGAGAAAAACAGACCGGGCAGGTTGGTTTTTTTCCCCACTGCATATTGGCGGCCATCCCGCCCGTCATTCATGGGAATCTGAAAATATTCGCGATCGGCATAATTGGTGCCGATAAAGCTCTCCGGCTTATCGAAATTGCTCGCGGCAACACAGTCGCCAGAGGCGTTCAAAACCCAAATGACATCGGCGCGCAGATCTTTTCCTGCACGGGCAAGCAACTCGCTGATCGGCCGCAACTGGCGATCTTCGGTCCACTGCTGGCGCCGTTTCTCGATAGGCAGCGTAGACGCCGTAGCGCGTTCGCCAAAGCGCAACCCGGCGCTGCGCACGGTTTCGATCTGGGCGATTACCGAAGGAATGCCATGAAGATAAGCGAGGTGGCGCCGAACGTTGTAGGCAATATCTTCCGCTTGTCGCTGCGCATGCTGTGAATCCTGACTGATGGCCGCAGCGGAACGCGATTCGTAATACTGGCCGCCTACCACCCAGGCAATCAGCAGCCAAATCACGCTCACCAGCACCACGATGCCGATGTAACGGTTGCGCGCAAGTTTTGTCTGGGCAAGATAAGCCGTTGTCACAGAGTTTCCCCTTAAAGCCGAATTTCCACTTGCCTTGGCCCGGGAACCGGCAAGATCAAATCAGCAATGGACGACAGCATAGAGTCGCAGATTTGTTTTGCCAAGCATTACTGCACGGGCAGCGCCGAGTTAGCATGCGTTCCAGACTACGAGCGAAACGAGGGGATATTATGCCGCGCTCCACTTTACGCACAACTGCCCTTGGGCTGGCCTTCGTCGCCGCCCTGCTCGTCGCTGCTGCCGCCGCGACACCGCTGGCATCCGCTGTCGAAGCGCAGACTTTGCCCGGAATGGCATCGCTCGGCAACGCTTCTGGCGATTGCGCCGTGGCCAAGGATCCGCTGCGCTGCGAAGCCCGGCGCAAAGCCCGAGAAACCTGCAAAGGAATGCGCAGCGCCAATCGCCGCCATTGCCTGGCCGATCGGCAATCGCCCATTGACTGCAGCCGGGCAGACAATCCGCGCCATTGCGAGGCACTGCAGGCAGCGAACGAAGCGTGCCGGAACAAGCGTGGCGCGCAACATCGCCAATGCCTGCACGAACTGCTGAAATAGCCACCGACAACGGTACAGCTACCACTTTCTCGAGCAGAGAAAGACCTCAGCTCGTCATTCCGGCGCAGGCCGGAATCCAGAAACATCTGCTCAGAAACTGGATTCCGGCCTCCGCCGGAATGACCACCTTGGGACGAATTTTCCTTTTTGCATGGTCACTGAACTTTAGCGCTCATCACCGTCACTTTTCTCTCAAGGCTTCGCTCCACAAAAAGAGCTTCCGCTCGAATCCAAGTGTGAAGGCCGGACTGGTCGAAGGCAGAAATCAGCGGCGGCAAGCCACGCAGCAGCTCGGTCAAATGAGCGTCAGGAAGTGAGGATGATTCCAGAAGGCGAGCCGCCGCCCGAGTTACCACCCATCTCCAGCATCAATTGATTGATGCGTTTGACGAACCCGGCCGGATCGTCGAGCTGCCCGCCTTCCGCCAGCAATGCCTGATCGAACAGCACGGCAGCCCAGTCGTCGAATTTCTTGTCCTCATATTTCAAGCGCAACACCACCGGGTGCTTTGGGTTGATTTCAAGGATCGGCTTGCTGGCCGGCGCCTTTTGCCCAGCGGCTTTCATCAGCCGCGCCAGGTTGCCGCTCATGTCGTGTTCGTCGGCCACCAGGCAGGCCGGCGACTCGGTGAGCCGATGCGTGACGCGCACTTCCTTCACCCGCTCGCCGAGGCTGCTCTTGATCTTGTCGAGCAGATCCTTGAAGTCGCTGGCCTCCTGTTCCTGCTCCTTCTTTTCCGCTTCGTCGGCCAGACTGCCCAGGTCGAGACCGCCCTTGGCGACGGACAGCAGCGACTTGCCTTCGAACTCGGTGAGATGGCTGACCACCCATTCGTCGACGCGATCGGACAGCAGTAATACCTCGATGCCCTTCTTGCGAAACACTTCCAGATGCGGACTGTTCTTCGCCGCATTGAAGGTGTCGGCCGTAACGAAGTAAATCTTGTCCTGACCTTCCTTCATGCGCCCGATATAGTCGGCCAGGGAAACGGTCTGGTCGGCCGTATCGGCCAGCGTGGAGGCAAAGCGCAGCAAGCCGGCAACCTTGTCCTTGTTGGCAAAATCCTCGCCGACGCCCTCTTTCAGCACGGCGCCGAACTCGCCCCAGAACTTCGCATACTTTTCCTTGTCGGCGGCTTCGTCGCTGCCAGCCAGATCCTCTAGCAACCCCAGCACCTTCTTCGTGCAACCGGCACGGATGGCCTCGATGTCCTTGGATTCCTGCAGGATCTCCCGCGAAATATTGAGCGGCAAGTCATTGGAATCGACCACGCCGCGGACGAAACGCAAGTACAAGGGCATCAACTGCTCGGCGTCGTCCATGATGAAGACGCGGCGCACGTAGAGCTTGATGCCGTGGCGGGCATTGCGGTCCCATAAATCGAACGGGGCACGGGCCGGAACGTAGAGCAGCTGCGTGTATTCCTGGCGACCCTCGACGCGGGCGTGGCTCCAGGCCAGCGGATCGTCGAAGTCGTGGCCGACGTGCTTGTAGAACTCCTTGTACTGCTCTTCGCTGATGTCGTTCTTCGCCCGCGCCCACAAGGCCGACGCCTGATTGACGGTCTCATCTTCGTCGAGAACGACCTGCTTGCCGTCCTTCCATTCCTCCTTATTCATGACAATCGGCTGGACGATATGGTCGGAGTACTTGCGGATGATGGAGCGGACTTTGTAGCCTTCGAGCAAATCGTCCTGGTCGGCGCGCAGATGCAAGGTGATGGCGGTGCCACGACCGGTCTTCTCGACCATTTCGATGGAGAACTCGCCACCGCCGTCGGATTCCCAGCGCACCCCCTGATCGGCATTTTCGCCGGCACGGCGCGTCAGCACGGTGACCTTGTCGGCGACGATGAATGACGAATAGAAACCGACGCCGAACTGCCCGATCAGATTCGCATCCTTCTGCTGGTCGCCGCTCAACTGCGAAAAGAATTCGCGGGTACCCGACTTGGCGATGGTGCCGAGATTGCTGATGACTTCGTCGCGACTCATGCCGATGCCGTTATCCGAAATGGTCAGCGTGCGCGCCTCCTTGTCATAGCCGATGGCTATCTTCAGGTCGGAATCGTTCTCGAACAACGAACCGTTGTGCAGCGCCTCGAAGCGCAGCTTGTCGCAGGCATCGGAAGCGTTGGAGATCAACTCGCGCAGGAAAATTTCCCGGTTCGAATATAGCGAGTGAATCATCAACTGCAAGAGCTCTTTGACTTCCGTCTGGAAGCCCAGGGTTTCGCGGCTGTCGGGGGTATTTGTAGTTTCGGTCATGACTATCCTCCATTGAATAACAAGCGCGACACTTTGGGGCGAACACGACTTCTTTCAAGCCCCCAGTATTCGACGATCCGCGTCTCTCGGTGAGATCAATCCTTGCCGCATCACTAACCCACGCAGGCTGGGACTTCAATCGGCGTTACGCTGTTTCAATCCTCACCCCTCATCGCTGAGGGGCGCAACGGGCGGTTCTGTTAATCGGACTATGGGAGCTATTGGTTTCAATCCTCGCCCCTCATCGCTGAGGGGCGCAACCGCGTTTTCTGCTAATGCCCGTGCCTGACTGCGCGTTTCAATCCTCGCCCCTCATCGCTGAGGGGCGCAACCGGC
>CAISUK010000629.1 GCA_903888645.1 uncultured Pseudomonadota bacterium
TCGAAGAAGAGGGCGCCTACGACGACGAGCTCGACTTCGTTTTCTACGACGTGCTCGGCGACGTGGTCTGTGGCGGCTTCGCCATGCCCATCCGCGAGAACAAGGCGCAGGAAATCTACATCGTCTGTTCCGGCGAAATGATGGCCATGTATGCCGCCAACAATATCGCCAAAGGCATCGTCAAGTACGCCAACTCCGGTAGCGTGCGTCTGGCCGGCCTGATCTGCAACAGCCGCAATACCGACCGCGAAGACGAACTGATCATCGCCCTGGCGGAAAAGCTCGGCACCCAGATGATCCATTTCATTCCCCGCGACAACGCCGTGCAGCACGCCGAAATCCGCCGCATGACGGTGATCGAGTTCGATCCGAAGCACAAGCAGGCCGACGAGTACCGTGCCCTGGCGAGCAAGATCGTGAACAACAAGAAGTTCGTGATCCCGACGCCGATCACCATGGACGAACTGGAAGAGCTGCTGATGGAATTCGGCATCATGGATGTGGAAGACACCTCCATTATCGGCAAGACCGCCGCCGAATTGGCTGCCGACGCCGTCGCCGCCTGATCGGGCGCATCTTGGTACGCCATAGTATTTAAACGTCATCGAACCATTTTGGGCGCCGTGCACGCATGAGTGCCGGCGCCCGATAAGGAGAAACAAGATGTCGCAACTCAGTCGCGAAGAAGCCGAAGCCCTCATTCAAGAGGTGCTTGAGGTGTATCCCGAAAAGGCGCAGAAGGATCGCGCCAAGCACCTGGCCGTCAATGACCAGAGCATCGAACAATCGAAGAAGTGCATCACCTCCAACCGCAAGTCGCTACCCGGTGTCATGACCGTGCGCGGCTGTGCCTACGCCGGCTCACGCGGCGTGGTCTGGGGCCCGGTCAAGGACATGATCCACATTTCCCACGGCCCGGTCGGCTGCGGCCAATATTCCCGTGCCGGTCGTCGTAACTATTACATCGGCGCTACCGGTGTGAACACGTTTGCCGAAATGAACTTCACCTCCGACTTTCAGGAGAAGGACATTGTCTTCGGCGGCGACAAGAAGCTGGCCAAGCTGATCGGCGAGATCGACCAGTTGTTCCCGCTCAACAAGGGCATCACAGTCCAGTCGGAATGCCCGATCGGCCTAATCGGCGACGACATCGAAGCCGTCGCCAAGAAGTCCGCCAAGGAAATCAACAAGATCGTCGTGCCAGTGCGTTGCGAAGGTTTTCGCGGTGTGTCGCAATCGCTCGGCCACCACATCGCCAACGATGCGGTGCGCGACTGGGTAATCGGCAATCGCGACGGTCAGGCGTTCGAATCGACACCGTATGACGTATCCATCCTCGGCGACTACAACATCGGCGGTGACGCCTGGTCGTCACGGATTCTGCTCGAAGAAATGGGCCTGCGCGTAGTCGCCCAGTGGTCCGGCGACGGCACCATTGCCGAAATGGAAAACACGCCCAAGGTCAAACTGAATCTGCTGCACTGCTACCGCTCGATGAACTACATCAGCCGGCACATGGAAGAAAAGTACGGCATCCCCTGGATGGAGTACAACTTCTTCGGCCCGGCCAAGATCGCCGAATCGCTGCGCGCCATCGCCGCATTCTTTGACGACACCATCAAGGAAAACGCCGAGAAGGTGATCGCCAAGTATGACGCGCTGATGCAGGACATCATCGCCAAGTACAAGCCGCGCCTGCAGGGCAAGCGGGTCATGCTTTATGTCGGCGGCCTGCGTCCGCGCCACATCATCGGCGCCTACGAGGATCTCGGCATGGAAGTGGTCGGCACCGGTTACGAGTTCGCCCACAACGACGACTACGACCGCACCATCAAGGAAATGGGCAACTCCACCCTGATCTATGACGACGTCACCGGCTTTGAGTTCGAGGAATTCGTCAAGCGGGTCCAGCCCGACCTGGTCGGCTCCGGCATCAAGGAAAAGTACATCTTCCAGAAGATGGGCATTCCCTTCCGCCAGATGCACTCCTGGGATTACTCCGGTCCTTACCACGGCTATGACGGCTTCGCCATCTTCGCCCGCGACATGGACATGACGCTCAACAATCCGTGCTGGTCGAACATGACCCCGCCGTGGCTGAAGAGTGTGCCGGAGGAGCTGAAGGCTGCGGCCTGATAGTTTTCTCCCTGGTTTTTCCGCTGGCTTTCCCCCTCTCCCCTGCCCCTCTCCCGCGGAGGGGAGAGGGAGAGAATCGAGATTCTGTTCAACTTGTGCCCGCGTTCGCGCATGAGCGGCCGGGCAAGGAGATGAAGATGCAAACCGCCGAAAAGATCAAACCCTGTTTTCCGCTATTCGGACAGCCGGAATACAAGGATTCGCTGACCGCCAAACAGGAACTGTTTGAAGAACGTTTCCCCCAGGCCAAGATCAACGAAGTTTTCCAGTGGACCACGACCAAGGAATACCAGGAGCTGAACTTCAAGCGTGAAGCCCTGACCATCAACCCGGCCAAGGCCTGCCAGCCGCTCGGCGCCGTGCTGTGCGCGCTCGGTTTCGAAAAGACCCTGCCCTATGTGCATGGCTCGCAAGGTTGCGTCGCCTACTTCCGCACCTATTTCAACCGCCACTTCAAGGAACCGATTGCCTGTGTCTCCGATTCCATGACGGAAGACGCCGCCGTGTTCGGTGGACAGAAGAACATGTTCGACGGTCTCGAGAACGCCAAGGCGCTCTACAAACCCGACATGATCGCGGTGTCGACCACCTGCATGGCCGAAGTGATCGGTGACGACTTGAATGCCTTCATCACCAACACCAAGAAGGGTGGGCATATTCCGGATGAGTTCCCGGTGCCCTACGCGCACACGCCTTCTTTCGTTGGTTCCCACGTCACCGGCTGGGACAACATGTTCGAAGGCATCCTGCGTTACTTCACCCTCAACCACATGGAAGGGAAAAAGGTCGGCAGCAACGGCAAGATCAACATCGTGCCCGGCTTCGAAACCTATCTCGGCAATTTCCGCGTCATCAAGCGGATGCTCAATGAGATGGAGGTTCCCTACACCCTCCTCTCCGATCCTGACGAAGTGCTCGACACCCCGTCGGATGGCACCTACCGCATGTATGCCGGCGGCACCACCCAGGACGAAGTCAAGGACGCACCGAA
>CAISUK010000630.1 GCA_903888645.1 uncultured Pseudomonadota bacterium
ATAAGTGCCGTCCAAAGCGGGGATGGCCTTTGTGCTGATAGCGGCCAGATCGGAACCTGCGGCAGGTTCGGTCAAATTCATGGTGCCGCTCCAGACACCTTCGACCATTTTGTATAAATATTTTTGTTTCAACTCGTCGGATGCGTGGTGGGCAATCGCTTCAATCGCACCGATGGTCAACATCTGGCACAAAGAGAAGGCCATGTTGGACGACTTCCACATTTCCTGTACGGCGGTGGTCACCAGCGTTGGCAAGCCCTGACCACCGTATTCGGTGGAGCAGGACATTGTATGCCAGCCTGTTTCAATGAACGATTGATACGCCTCTTTGAAACCCGGCGAAGTGGTTACCACGCCCTCGCGGCAAACCGCACCTTGACGGTCGCCGGCTGCATTAATCGGGTCTAACACGCCGGAGGCAAATTTAGCAGCCTCTTCAAGGATGGACTCGACCAGATCGACCGAACAATCTTCGTTTCCGGGCAGGCTGCAAACCCCCTCCAGGTCGGCAATTTCGTTGAGAATAAACTGCATGTCGCGGATAGGTGCTTGGTAAGTGCTCATAGTTCAACCTCGAATAAGTGGCTCAAATAATTTAGAAGGGTAAGTGCGCTCGTTTCAGGATTTAGCTGTACTCCCGGCACGACCAGAGCAATTCGCTTTTAGCTGCCGGGAGCAATCCGCTTTAAAGTGCGGCCAGCAGTTCGGGTACGGCTTCAAACAGGTCGGCGACCAGTCCGTAGTCGGCTACCTGAAAGATAGGCGCATCCGGGTCTTTGTTGATAGCTACAATGACTTTGGATTCTCTCATCCCGGCCAGATGCTGGATGGCACCCGACATGCCGATCGCGATATACAATGTCGGGGCAACAATCTTGCCGGTCTGACCGATCTGATAGTCATTCGGCACAAAGCCGGCATCGACTGCAGCGCGAGACGCACCCAGTGCAGCACCCAGCTTGTCGGCCAGCGGTTCTAGCAGCGCATGATAATTTTCACCGCTGCCCAGGCCACGGCCACCCGAGACGATAATCTTCGCCGCACCCAGTTCGGGGCGCGCCGAGACCGTCAACTCACGGTTAACAAGCCGTGTTTGCGCCTTGTCAGCAGCCGCAACTATCGCTTCAACAGGCGCGTTGTTGCCGGTCAATGGCGCATCAAAAGCCGTCGATCTGACCGTGATGACCTTGACAGCATCTGCACTTTGTAAGGTAGCCAGCGCATTGCCCGCATAGATAGGACGGACGAACGTGTCGGAAGAGACCACTGCGGTAATTTCTGATATTTGTGCCACATCGAGCAACGCTGCAATTCTAGGTAGCAGATTTTTACCAAAGGTGGTAGCGGGTGCCATGATATGGGTGTAACCGGCAGCGTGAGCCAGTACCAGCGCGGTCAAATTTTCAGCTGTCTGATCCGCGTAGTGCGCTGCATCGGCAATTTTTACCTGAGCTACACCCGCGTATTGCGCAGCTTGTTCTGCGGCACTCATGCAGTTTGAACCTGCAACCAGCACATGGACGTCGCCGCCGATTTTGAGCGCGGCACCCAGTGTATTGAGGGTGGCTGATTTGAGGGATTTTTGGTCGTGTTCGGCGATAACGAGAATAGTCATGATTAAATCACCTTCGCTTCATTTTTGAGTTTGCTAATCAGTTCGGCGACGTTGGCGACACTGATACCCGCGCTGCGCTTGGCAGGTTCAGACACGCTGAGTGTGAAAAGACGCGGGGTAACATCGACGCCTAAATCCGCCGGTTTGATATTTTCCAGCGGTTTTTTCTTAGCTTTCATGATGTTGGGTAGTGTCGCATAACGAGGAGATC
>CAISUK010000631.1 GCA_903888645.1 uncultured Pseudomonadota bacterium
AGGCCTTGGTATTGGCGATGGCCATGGCGATGGTCTTGGTGCCGGCGCCGAACTGGTCGAACTCGAATACGCCGACCGGGCCGTTCCACACCACGGTACCGGCCTTCATGATGATGTCGGCGATTTCCTGGGCGGAATTGGGGCCGATGTCGAAAATCATGTCGTCGTCGGCCACGTCGTCAGCATTCTTCAGCACGGCCGGTTCGGCGGCGTCGAACTTTTTGCCGCAGACCACATCCGTGGCGATCGGGATGGTGGCGCCGCGAGCGGTCATTTTCTGCATCAACGCTTGCGCCGTCGGCACCAGATCGTGCTCGCATAGCGATTTGCCGACTTCCTTGCCAGCCGCCTTGAGGAAGGTGTTGGCGATACCGCCGCCGACCACCATCTGGTCGACCTTTTCCGACAGCGATTCAAGCACGGTCAGCTTGGTGGACACCTTGGAACCGCCGACGATGGCGACCATCGGCCGGGCCGGACTGAGCAAGGCCTTGGTCAGGGCTTCGAGTTCCTCCGCCACCAGCAGGCCGGCGCAGGCCGCCGGGGCGTACTGGGCAATGCCGTAGGTCGAGGCTTCGGCGCGGTGCGCGGTGCCGAACGCGTCCATGACAAACAGGTCACAGAGGGCGGCGTACTTGCGCGCCGTGGCTTCGACGTTTTTCTTTTCGCCCTTGTTGAAACGACAGTTTTCCAACAGCACCACTTCGCCGGCAGCGACGGTAAAACCGCCATCGACCCAGTCGCGGATCACCCGTACCGGCCGGCCGAGCTTGACAGTCATGACATTGGCAACCGGTGCCAGGGAATTCTCTTCAGTGAAAACGCCCTCTTCCGGCCGGCCGAGATGGGACGTCACCATCACCGCAGCACCCGCCTTGAGACAGTATTCGATGGTCGGCATGGAAGCGGTAATGCGCGCATCCGAAGTCACCTTGCCGTCCTTGACCGGCACATTGAGATCCGAGCGAATGAAAACACGCTTGCCCTTGAGGTCGAAATCCTTGAGTTCTTTGAAGTTCATGGTTTTCAGTGAGGAGTGAGGGGGTGAGGAGTAAGGAGTCAGGGCGTTCAGAAGTGAGTGGGTGTTACTCCTCACCCCTCACTTCTCATCCCTAACGCTTCAATTACTTAGCTACGTACTGCAGGAAGCGCAGCATGTTGCAGGTGTAGCCGTACTCGTTGTCATACCAGGCGACAACCTTGACGAAAGTCGAGTCGAGGGCGATGCCGGCTTCGGCGTCGAATACGGAAGGGGTGCTGACACCGCGGAAATCGGTGGCGACAACCTTTTGATCGGTGAAACCAAGCACACCTTTAAGGGCGCCTTCGGATGCGGCCTTCATGGCGGCAACGATCTCGGCGTAGCTGGCTTCCTTGACCAATTCTACGGTCAGATCGACCACGGAAACGTCGGAAGTGGGGACGCGGAAGGCCATGCCGGTGAGCTTCTTGTTCAGTTCCGGAATGACGATGCCGACAGCCTTGGCAGCGCCGGTGGAGGATGGAATGATGTTTTCCAGAATACCGCGGCCACCGCGCCAGTCCTTGTTGGATGGACCATCGACGGTCTTCTGTGTGGCGGTAGCAGCATGCACTGTGGTCATCAGGCCGCGCTTGATGCCCCAGTTATCGTTCAGCACCTTGGCCACCGGGGCCAGACAGTTCGTGGTGCACGACGCGGCGGAAACAATCGCTTCGCCGGCATACTTGGTGTGATTCACGCCATAGACGAACATCGGTGTGTCGTCCTTCGACGGAGCGGATTGGACGACTTTCTTGGCGCCCGCCGTAATGTGCTTTTGGCAGCTTTCCTTGGTCAGGAACAGGCCGGTGGATTCGACAACGATGTCGGCTCCGACTTCGTTCCACTTCAATTCGGCGGGGTCCTTGACGGCGGTCAGGCGAATCTTCTTGCCGTTGACGATCAGGGTATTGCCTTCGACCGAGACGGTGCCCTTGAAGCGGCCATGCACCGAGTCATAGGTGAGCATGTAAGCCAGATAGTCGGGTTCGAGCAGATCGTTGATGCCGACGATTTCGATATCCGGGAAGTCCTGCGCCACTGCCCTGAAAACCATGCGGCCGATGCGACCGAATCCATTGATGCCGACTTTGATAGTCATGAGAATCTCCTAGGATAAATTACAGAATCGATTTGACAGTATTCACGAGGTTTTCAACCGTGAAGCCGAATTCCTTGAAAAGCAGGCCGGCGGGCGCGGACTCGCCGAAAC
>CAISUK010000632.1 GCA_903888645.1 uncultured Pseudomonadota bacterium
ATGCGGCGGATCCATTTATCCGATTTGATGCTCATGACGGGCGCCCTGGAACAAAAATAAAGAGCGCGATTATGCCCTCTTTACGGGGGTGGTCAATACGCGTGCCAATCAGCCCACAAACACAGAAAGACCATTCCCTCGCCCAGCTTGCGGGGAGAGGGTCAGGGTGAGGGACACGTCTCAGGTGTTCTGCACCACGATACTGGGGAACTTGGCGCTCATGTCCTTGGCCCGCTCCGCCACCTTGATGGCGATACGGCGGGCGATGCGGCGATAGATGGCAGCGATGGGGCTGTCCGGATCGGCTACCACGGAAGGCTTGCCGCCATCGACCTGCTCGCGGATGCTGATGTCGAGCGGCAGCGAACCGAGCAATTCGACCTCGTAATCCGTGGCCATGCGGTCGCCGCCGCCGCTGCCGAAAATATGCTCCTCGTGGCCGCATTTCGAGCAGATGTGGGTGCTCATGTTCTCGACGATACCGAGGATGGGAACACCGACCTTCTCGAACATCTTGAGACCCTTGCGCGCATCGAGCAGGGCAATGTCCTGCGGGGTAGTGACGATCACTGCGCCTGTCACCGGCACTTGCTGCGCCAGCGTCAACTGGATGTCGCCGGTACCGGGCGGCAGGTCGATGACCAGGTAATCGACGTCCTGCCAGTGCGTGTCGTTGAGCAGCTGCTGCAGCGCCTGGGTCACCATCGGCCCGCGCCAGACCATGGGTGTTTCCTGATCGATGAGAAAGCCGATCGACATCGCCTGCAGACCGTAGGCGGTGAGCGGTTCCAGCTTCTTGCCGTCGTGCGATTCGGGAGACCCCGAAATGCCCAGCATCTGCGGCTGCGAGGGGCCGTAGATGTCGGCATCGAGCAAGCCGACATTGGCGCCCTCGGCAGCCAGGGCCAAGGCCAGGTTGACCGCCGTCGTGGACTTGCCGACACCGCCCTTGCCCGAGGCGATGGCGATGATGTTCCTGACGCCCGGCACCAGCTTGGCGCCGCGCTGCACGCTGTGCGCAACGATCTTCGAGTAAACATTGGCGCTGACATTGCCGATGCCCGGCAGGGCTTTCAGTCGGTCGATCACGGCTTTGCGAATGTCATCAATCTGGCTGCGCGCGGGGTAGCCAAGTTCGACGTCCAGCGAAACGTCATTACCGGCAATCCGGATATTTTTCGCTGCGCGGCTAGTCACGAAATCCTTACCCGTATTCGGGTCGATGACTTCCTTCAATGCGGTCTGCACCTGCAATTCCGAAATGCTCATTCCAGCTCCAGTTGGTTGCCACAATTCATGACGAATACTTGACAGGAAGTACCCGACTAAGTTAGTACAGTATAAACCACGGCGGTCACTTGTTAGAATATCGCCTTACAAAAAGTTCCAGTCGCCATGACCAATCGCAGTATTCTCGTCACATCGGCCCTGCCTTATGCCAATGGCGCAATCCATCTCGGCCATCTGGTCGAATACATCCAGACCGATATATGGGTGCGTTTCCAGAAGTTGCGTGGCCACGAATGCTACTACGTCTGCGCCGACGACACCCACGGCACGCCGATCATGCTGCGCGCCGAAAAGGACGGCATCACGCCGGAGCAGTTGATCGACCGCGTCCATGGCGAACACAGCCGCGATTTTGCCGGCTTCCATGTCGCCTTCGACAACTACTACACGACGCACTCCGAAGAAACCCGCTATTACGCCAATGACATTTACGGCAAACTGCGCGCGGCAGGCCTGATCGAAGTTCGCGCCATCGAGCAGTATTACGATCCGGTCAAGCAGATGTTCCTGCCCGACCGCTTCATCAAGGGCGAATGCCCGAAGTGCGGCGCGAAGGATCAGTACGGCGACTCCTGCGAAGCCTGCGGCGCCGCCTACACACCGACCGACCTGAAGAATCCGTACTCGGCCGTATCGGGCGCGACGCCGGTACTGCGCTCGTCCGAGCACTTCTTCTTCAAGCTCTCCGACCCGCGCTGCCAGGCTTTCCTGCGCGACTACACGCGCGAGGAGGGCAGGCTGCAAACGGAAGCCGCCAACAAGATGCAGGAGTGGCTGGGTGTCCCCGGCGAAAACAAACTGACCGATTGGGATATCTCCCGAGACGCCCCCTATTTCGGTTTCGAGATTCCCGGCGCACCGGG
>CAISUK010000633.1 GCA_903888645.1 uncultured Pseudomonadota bacterium
CCGTGCTGGTCGCAATCGAGGTGATGCTGCTGGTCATCTGCTCGACCGCGGCGACCACCGCCGCCGACTTCTCATCCTGCTGCTGCGAGCCGGCGGCAACGCTCAGTGCGTTCTCCGAGAGCAGACGGGCGGCCTTCGTCACACGATCGGCTGAGAGCCCCACATGGCGGACCAGGGCGGAGAATTTATCCATCATTTTGTTAAAGGATTCGGCAGCCTGACCGATCTCGTCCTTGCCGTGAACGGGCAAACGGTGGGTCAAGTCCCCCTCGCCACTGGCAATGCTGCTCAGTCCCTTGCCCATTTCTTCCAGGGGCCGCACCACCACGTTGCGGATGAAGAGGAAGATGAACGCCAGCAGCGGGATACTCACCAGACTGGCGGCGATGATCGAATGGAACCGCTGCGTGCTGACGGCTTGATTGACTTGAACCAGGGAGATTTTCATATTGACGACACCGAGTACGGTGCCTTCCGGCACCGCATGACAACTGGTGCAGTCCTTGCCGAGATAGTTCTTGGCGGCGATCGCCGGTTGCACCACACGCAAGGATTCGCCGGTCGCATCGGTTTCCACTTCGACGAACGGCTTTCCGGTGCTCAGCACCTCCCGCTCGACCGGGTCCGGATTGCCTTCGCCGCCTTTGCCGGCGCCGAACAACTTGATCACCGGATCGCCGCGCAAGACGCGCAGGTCGCGGATGATGGAGAGTTGCTTGATCTGGTCGAGAAACACATCACGTTGCCCGATCGTTCCGGTGAGCATCATCCCGGTGAGACCGGCCAGTGTGGTTTCATGCATGGTGGACGCGAATTGCCGGGCCTGTTCGATGGCGGTTTGCCGATTGACATGGCTCTGCCAGAAAATCAGACTGTTCCAGGCAATGAACAGCATGAACCAGATCGCGGCAGTCAGACGGATCCAGATCCTTAGATCGGCAATGCGCGGCATAGCTATCCTCCCATTATGGTTATTTATTTTTTGCGGAGTCTACCGCAGGATGCACTCCTACCGTAGGGTGCAATTGAGGTTTCGAAGAAATTCGCCATCGAGCCGACCATGCCCAGCCGGGACTTTTATATCAAGAATGGCGGCTGGCTAGCCTTTTTCGTGAAGCGCGCCGCACGCCATCGCAAAAGTAGGGTTATTCCCCATTGTGGAGTCTGATTTGGCGGGATTACGATATCCCCGACATTGAGCAAACCCGTCGAAAGCCGGGGACGCAAAGCTGCGGGGCTACGGAGGAAACTCTAGGCCAGCCGGGCCGCCGAGACGCCGCAAAGACGTTTCGACACCGAAAAGTGCTTCGTATCCCGACTCCGGGTTGCCCATAACCAAGGAGACGTGATCATGACCACTGCAGTCCGCACTGCCAGTCTTTCCGAAACCCAACGTTCCAGCCGTCCGGTGCGACCGAGCCTCGTCGCCGCGCTGGCCATCTCGTTTCTGCTCTCGAGTACCTGGTCCTGGGCTGCCGATCGTAGCGGCAAGGAAGTGGTTGGTGCCGTCTGCAGCAACTGCCACGTTACGGGAAAAATCGGTGCGCCGAAGATTGGCGACCGCAGCGCTTGGGACAAACGGACTTCGCAAGGGCTGACCACGCTGACCCAGCATGCGCTCAATGGTGTTCGCAAGATGCCTGCACACGGCGGCAATCCGGAATTGAGCAATCTAGAGATCGGCCGTGCGATCACCTACATGGTCAATCAGTCCGGGCAGAACTGGGTCGAGCCGGTTAGCCTGGCTGCCGCTGGACCGCGCACCGGCGAAATGGTGGTGCAGGCCAAGTGCATTGAGTGCCACGGGGTCGGGAAATTCGGTGCCCCCAAGATCGGTGATCAGCAGGCGTGGATCGGACGCGTCAGCTTGGGGCTGGACAAGGTGGTCGGCACGGCCATCCACGGCCATGGGGCGATGCCACCGCGCGGCGGGATGGCTGACCTGACCGATCAGGAAATCCGTTCCGCTGTCATCTACATGTTCAACCAGAGTACCGCGATGGCGAAGGCGTATTGAGGGACATCTTCGATATTGGACAGGCGCGACGTGCGTGATTTGCTGGTCACCGGTTGTCCCTATGAATTTCGTAGGATTTACACGCGGTTGCGGTCAAGACAGGTGCATAGTTCGCGGCACATCATCTGTCCACCTTTGTCATGGCTGCTAACCAGATCGAACGCTGCTCATTTTGCGGCGCAGGAGTTGCTCACCTTGAAGAAATCGATGCAGACGGCTGGGCAGTCGTGTGTAAAGACTGTGGCGGC
Source organism: uncultured Pseudomonadota bacterium (assembly GCA_903888645.1). Taxonomy (GTDB): domain Bacteria; phylum Pseudomonadota; class Gammaproteobacteria; order Burkholderiales; family Rhodocyclaceae; genus CAISUK01. Next base: position 2,266 of record CAISUK010000633.1, read on the forward strand.
ATCGGCCCGATGGGGAAAGGCAAGCTGGATGCTATCGGTCACTGGAATCGGCGATTTACGCTGGCACGGAATCTTGGGCTGATCCGGTCGGCGTGAGGTTGGCCCTGGAACACCGCAGAGCGGCGGTGTCCAATATTCGTTTTCTCTCTTGGCGGGGAGACTGGCGCAGTGCTACACAGCACTGCGCCAGTAAAGGTTTGGCCCTACGCGGATTTTGACTCGGCCGGGAACTGCGTACCCAAGAACGCCGCATACTCCATGTCCTCGACGCCGATATGGTTCGTCAGCCACTTGCGCAGCAGCCGCAACACTTCTTCGGTGGCTTCGCCCCCGGACATGACATGTCGATACAGGCGGGCGAGTTGGCCTTTGATCAGTCCATGCTCCTCAATTTGCGCGTCTAGCTTCGGGTAGCCTCGCTCTCGCAACAGGTCTTCCTCGAATCGGAAGTGCTCTTCGACGTATCGATTCAGTGTCGCAAGGGCATCAAGTGTCCCGGCGAACTCGTAGCCCTTGCCGACCCACAATTCAAGTTGATCAAGACACCGGACCAACTTCTTGTGCTGGTCGTCAATTTCCTCGAGGGACGACTGTAAGGTGTCGCGAAAGTCCGCATCGGAGAATTCTATTTCGCATAGATTGGCCTTGGCGGAAAGACTACTATGGAGAAAGCTGAATGGCCGTTGAGGGTAGGATGGAGCCACCCTGCAAAACTGAGCGGCAGCTTACTGACAGGACCAGCCGTTCAGGCGGAATTTGCTCGGCACCTCAGCCACGGTCTGATTCTGTTAAGGGTTGCCG
>CAISUK010000634.1 GCA_903888645.1 uncultured Pseudomonadota bacterium
CCCCTGCCCTGTCGCGGCTCTGCCCGGTCACGGCCTTTCCCGACTGGATCGAGCTGGCCGCGCTGACCGCGGGGGCCGGTGTTTCGCCGCATCGGCGCCAAAGGACACCTGGGCACCGCGGCACTGCACCCCAACAAGCCTGGTGCCGCTGCTGCGCCGACGCATCTTGGCGGCGGGGACCGCCACGCCCGACCGCTACCGTGGCCATTCCCTGCGACGCGGCTTCGCCACCTGGGCCAGCGGCCATGACTGGGACGTGAAGGATCTAATGGAATACGTGGGCTGGAAGGACGCCGGAGCGGCCATGCGTTACATCGAGCGCGCGGATGGCGACGGGCGCTACCGTCTCGAGCAGGCCTTGGCGCAGGAGGCGTCGGGCGCCGCGGCGCGTGGCACATCGGACAACTGAGCGAGGTCGCCCACGGCGGGGAACCACCCCCTCCCCCACCTGGTCACCCCCCCTCTGAGTCAGTGCCTGATCGGACGAGCGGATACCGCGCGGCGGCACCGTCGCCATCCGTCAGGAGGTACTGGCCTGCGCCCTGCCGCGCCGTCAGCATCCGCGAAGGAAAATTGTGACAAGGCGCTGGTCACGATGGCCTTATCCCTGTTGGTGGAGGTGACGCTGATCATCCCGCGGACGAACTCAATCACCGGTGGGCATGGCGCGGCGGCCGTCGACGGACTCAGCATTTCAGAAGCGCGACATCGTACTTGGCGATTTCTGGGTCGCGCGTGATCAGGGTCAGGGCCTCTGCGCGGGCCTGAGCGACGAACATCCGGTCGAACGGGTCGCGATGTTGCAACGGCAGCGCACGATACTCATTGAGGTGTGAGAGGCGGATCGGCAGAACCTCATAACCCGTCTCAGGGATCGCATCGAAGAAGACGTCCGGTAGATCCAGCTTGCCGATTGAGGCTTTGATCGCGCATTCCCAGAGGGAGGCACTGCTGACGAAAATGATCGTCGCCGGAGATGCGAGCACGTCTCGTGCGGGGCGGGAGAGCACTCCCGGGTCACCGAGCGCCCAGAGCAACGAGTGGGTATCGAGCAGGTAGCGCATGCTCAATCAGTTACACCCAGTTGGCGGGCGACGTCCTCGGGCCAGTCGTCGAAGTCTTCGGCGAGGTGGATGCGACCCTCAAAGCGCCCCAGACGGCAGCTCGTGGCAGCAGACTCGTAGCGTGTAATACGCGCCACGGGGTGCCCCATGCGGGTGACAATAATCTCTTCCCCCTGGCTGACCCGCTCCACGACGGCGGAAAATTTTGCTTTCGCTTCGGTCACATTGAGCGTTGTTGACATTGTCGTTCCCGGATAGTTTGACCTGGTCAGACTATAATCATGCCGCGCTCTCGGGGCAAGCTTTAAGCAGGTGAATCAACGCCCAGCGCAGCACTGATGGATGGCCGGTAACCGCGGCACGACCACCTACCCCAGCAGCCGATCTTACGCTGGCACACCATCAGGATTAGACACCGTAGGAATCGCGTCAGTTCTGATCGGCAAAATTCGCGTCCAGCGCCTGCGCATCGAGCACCCGGTCCGTCCAGCATTCCAGCTCGGCTTCACTGGCCTGACTCAGGCGTTGCTCGGCCCAGGACAGCAGCGGGCCAAAACGCAGTGTGAGTTGTCGACGCAGTACTTTGGACTCGTCCTCCTGTTTCCACTCCTCGGTCCAGGTCTTGACCCGTTCGGCTAACATGGCTTGCATCTCCTGTCATTCGATGACGTTGGGGATCTCGGCCCTGGGGACCCGCACCGACAGCACCACCCGTTTCAACCAGACCACGAAGGCGCGACGCAAAGCCGTCTGGTCCGCGGCCACGAGCCAGTCGACGAGACAGGCCAGCACCCGCTCAATATGGTCCGGGGCGCGGCTGTTCTCCAGCCGGAACAGGGCGGCGGCGACATTGTGCAGTCCCTTCAAGTCGGCCTCGTCGTAGCGTCGCGCTTCAAGCAGCAGCTAGCGGATCTGCGGTTGCCAGCGCCGCAGTTGCTCCGGCAGGCCCGGTTCGATGAGGTCAGTCAGGCCGGTTTTCGCCGTCGAGGTGGCCTGGCCGTTGTAGAGCATGATCGGCAACACCGGTGGTAGACGAGTTCCCTCGTTCTTGAAAACCTCACGCTGGTACTTCGCACCCAAGAGCCTGCCATCCACCGTTAGGCGTCGCCCCTGCACTCGGGACCGCTCCGAACTTGCTCGTGATATCAGCCAACGTTCCGATGCCCCATTAGGTGCCAATTTTAGGCGCCCGTCTTGGGGGCCAAGTTCGCTGCAACTCGAGTGTGGGCGAGTTACCAGGCCCACGGTACCGTCCAGGCGGACACTGCCAACGCGGCACAGAATACCTAGACTGAAACCGAGGTGACAAAATATAGCCGCAGGAATCGATATCGGAGCTCCCAGAGAAAGTCTCTTGGGCTAGGGTCGATGAAAGCCCGCTCAGTAGCCCCCCTATGTGGCCAAAACTGTGGCATCGCCAAAAATTCTTCCCTTAGAGAGATGGATGAGCAGTCCATGGGCGCATTGCTGGGGGCGGAACAATACCGCGGCACTACGAACAGTAAGCTGCCGATATCGCAGCAACTTTCGGAGAGTTGCGCCCCACAGCAAAGGCTATTAAAGTGCATCTTTAGCCTAGAATACAGTCACTTTTGCCAAACGAAGAAGTTTATCGCGCCATGAGGAAGACCCCGAAAAATCTCGAAGACAGTGCCCCGGTGCCAGCAACCTTAGCGGAGCAATCGGATGATGGTCAACCGGTTCTTCGCAAGTACGCGGGCGCTGTGCATATTGGTGCGGATCTAACCTTGTATCAGCGACGAGCGTTCAATGTCCTGCTGTTTTGGGCAATGCCGGAGATGCCACGTACGACTCGTCATGAAATAGATCTAGATGAACTTGCCTGGGGAATGGGACTGGAACGAGCGTCGCAACGCATGCAACGCTTAATCGAAAGTTTGGACAAGATGATGGAGGCGCGGGTTGTATGGAACCTTCTTGACGATAAGGGCGAACTGGAGGAGTGGGAAAGCGCGACGCTGCTCCCCTACGTGAAGGTCAGCAAGAAGACTAGGACGGTGCTTTATGAGTTTACCAGCGCTTTTCAGGAGCGAGTATACAACCCATCAGAGTTTGCAGAAATCGCTCTACGAATGCAAAGGGTATTCCGCTCAGAGCATGCCTTAGCGCTCTACGAGAATACCCGTCGATTCCTGATCAACGGCGAAACACCATGGATTCCGTTGGAGACTTTCCGATCTCTGATGGGCGTCAGCGGAAAGCCCTATTATGATGAGTTCAAGTACCTCAGTGCGCGCCTAATCAAACCCGCGATGCGGCAAGTAAACGAGTGCTCAGACATTCAGCTTCAACTGAAAACAAAACGACGTAACCGCATTGTTGTTGAAATAAAATACATAGTTAGCGACAACCCACAAATGACGTTGTTCGCGGAGTCGCTTACTCAGGAAGCAGCCCAGACCAGTACCGATGGCGAGCGACGACTGCTCCTCCGGCTATCAGGTTATCGAATCACCGGTAAACGCGCCGAGTTTCTTCTCCACAGTCATACCGAGGAACACATCGTTCTTGCACTTGATGCGGCAGATGCATGGATGGAGATAAAGGAGGCCGGGCGTGAACCAATTGTCAATCCTGCAGGAGTTGCTTACAAGGCCATCACTGAAGGGTGGAGCCTACCCTCAAACGGGAAAGACATTGCAACAGGCGGAGTTTCTGCCCATGAAGATGTGCATCAGGCTAAGCTCATCCAGGAATCATCGGAGCGAAAGGCTGCGATTGAGAGCGAATTCCGCAAGAAATGGTATGTGGAATTCATAGAGCGAACCCCAGAGTCAGAGCTTGATTTGCTCAGATCGGCATTTGAAGAGACGCTTGTCGCATCCCCAAGCGACCGCCTGATTCTCGAAAAGTACCGAAAGCAAGGTCTGACAGGTATTGCACGGGGGCTCTTTCAACATTTTCTCGCGTCACGAGGCATCCGACCTACAGATGAAGAGATGAAGGCGTACACGGATTCAAGGACTGCTCAGGGAGTCCACCCTTGAGCCCGACTGGACGTAAAACAGACCCCCTGTGGCAACTGCCACGACAGCAACCAATATCATGTTATAAAAGGCTTTTTTCCCTATTTTTGATTCCTTGACGTGTAAGCACAAATCCTCCCACTTCGCACCTCAGAGTCTCGCCGGTCGGCCAGAACGACTGAGGATTGTGGTCCTCTGTAGGATGAATCAAAAATACACTAATAATTGAATGCGTTAATATATTGAGCTTTATGTGCTCGGTTCTAGGCGCAACACCCTACAGATTGCAGCCCTCCCTGACTGAGATGCGCAGTCTCCTGCGTTGGTCTTCACGCGCACCAACCAACCCCAATTGGGTCATCACTGCCCGCAGTCCTCCCACGCGCTCACACCGCGGTCCAGCACGTCGGCACAGCATTGACCGGCCACGGTACTTATGCTGACCAATAATCGACTTTCCCATTGGGGTGGAGCGAAGACGCCGATCTGCTGGTCTGTTTGGAACTTACAGGTCATGCAGGGGTTTCCCGTTCGCCAAATTTAGTGCTCGCTGAAATTTCAGCCTTGCTCCGGAGGGATGTGGGGACGGGGGGGTAGCGGTCGATGCACACTCGATTGGCGTAGCCAGATCTGCAGGTCCCTTGTTGAGTAACTGTAGTTCCAGGTTTTTCTCTATTTTCCATGGGTTCCCGAACCACCAACACGTAACGCAGACACAGCCAATCTAGGAGCATGTGCTGCATTCTTTATCTTGGCTCCTGTGCAAACGAAGATGGACGCGATACCCAACCCGTATCTTGGCTGGCGTTTAGGTGATGTCGTTGCTCTGGCAATCTGCTACGACGCGTGAAAAGTGCTCGTTTCGGGCGGATCGGTGCGATGGTCTTGCTTGGGGATATGGGTATGTGCGCGCGCCGCGGGAGGAGCTGGTTGGACACAGCATTCTCGATCGTCGGTTGTCGGTTGCCGGTTGCCGGTTGCCGGTTGTCGCACAGGAACTTCCATTTACCGTGATAGGCAAGTGTTACCGCTACGGACGAACCAGGACGCGCCCGATTTTGGCACCTACCACAAGAAACTATGCGCTCATCGCAAATGAGCCCAATCCCCAGTCGCACAAACCCTCGTTCGCTGTCGAAGGCAAATTCTCGTCCGTTGTGGTCGACTGGGAAAAGTGACAACTTTGTGCGGTCGAACTCAGTCGCCGTTTACCGACATATTAACAACATAAAATCATAGACTTAATACTAACTGCCTTGCTGGAAACATCTGATTGCCGCAAGCGAAGTGCCAAATTTTGGCTAGGAAGTGCCAATTCAGGGCGGTGACAGTACTGCAAGTGCTGATATCGGGCGCCCATTATTGCCACTTTGCCCGCCCTTTCTTGGCGCTTTTAGCCCGTACTTAGCACATCATGACCGTAACACTTTGATAACTAAGACGCGCGGCCATATGCTAGTAGTATCTTATAGTTTTTAAGATTTCAACAACTGTGATCTAAAACTGTTCTTTAGCGCTAACAAGGACTACAATCTCGAAAATTCGCTAGAACGGAGACTTCCCTGGTGACAAACGCAGACCCTGTCGAGTTGGAACAACTCGAATTTCTTTATTCTCGGTCACAGGACGTTTTAGCTGCACTACGCCACGATGTCTTTGCACCAGAGGGAGTAAAGACACTAAGAAAAACATGGACTATATCCGAAGCTGCAGAGCTTGTCGGACGTAGTCAACAGTCCATCCGCCTTGCGGAGAAGGAGGGTAAACTCCCTCCGTCCCAACGCCTTGAAAGCGGTCGACGCAGCGGATACGCCCTCTCGACCATCAACCAGATGCGGCAACTTTTTGGCACCTGGCCATGGAGGGCCAAGAGTGATGAGCCCGTTATCCTAAGCTTTTCTAATTTTAAGGGTGGAGTAGGTAAATCATCCTTCGCTTGTCACTCGGCTCAGTATTTTGCAATTCGTGGATACCGCGTACTCCTTGTCGATCTCGACAGCCAAGCCAGCACGACGACTGTATTTGGTTTCAATCCAGATATTGACATTACCGAGCACGATACAATCGCGCCGTATCTCCTGGGTGATCAACACTCCCTGCATTACGCTATCAAACCAACTCACTGGCCAGGTATCGATCTGATTCCCAGCGCCTTACATTTCTACGGGGCGGAGTATGAACTCGCCGCACAGATTTCAGGTAATGTGCCGCTGCTCGAAAGTCTTCGAGCCGGACTTGACGGCGTTTCCGGAAAATACGACATCATAATTCTTGATCCGCCACCTGCATTGGGACTTGTATCAGTCAGCGCGTTAGTTGCTGCCAACGCTCTTGTGATACCTGTGCCGCCAGCTAACATCGATTTCGCTTCCACTGCGCACTTTTTCGGCATGGTAATCGATGCACTGTCAAGTCTACGCAAACACGGCGTGGCACCAAACTATAAGTTCGTCAAAGTTGCTCTCTCGAAATACGACGAGCGGAAATCGACGCAGTCGGCGATCGCCGGGATGATGAGTCAGGTTTTCGGCACATCCTTACTCACGACACCAATCAAGGATTCTGCTGAAATCGATAATGCATCAGCCCGATTTGAAACGGTATATGAACAACCCGCTCCGTTGACGTCGCGCGAGGTACACAGGCGCTGCCTTGCCTATCTGGACGGACTGAATCGTGAGTTGGAAATTCTTATCCGCAAAACTTGGGCCAGTCATCACGTTGCATTGCGTGAAGCCGGCCTGATGTAGGAGCACGTATGGCCAAGAACCGTAATCTGATGTCAGGAATCGCTGATCGCGTCATCAAGTCCCCCGACGAGCAGGCCGGTGAAAATGCGAATCCGGGCCGACGTCCTGAACCGTTGGCGGCAAACTTGGGTGGAGTCACAAATCCGCGGGCGCCGGGTCAACCGGACTCAAAGATCCAGAAGACCGCAATTCAGCGGCATATTTTGGTGGATCCTGCCATATGTCGTCCGTGGTCCCACCACAACCGCGCCTATGAACTATTGAATGAGGATCGTTGCGCAGACCTGATTGCAGGATTCAGAACTTTGGGGCGGCAGCAACGCCCGGCGATTGTTCGCCCATTGATTGGAGATGCCCGTAGCGATGGATTAGGCGGTGAACATGATTTTGAGATTGTTTCCGGGGCACGTCGGCATTGGACTGTCTCCTGGCTTCGGGCGCACAATGAAGTCAACACTGAGTCAGAACCTTTTCTCTTTCTCTTGGTTGTACGCGACGACCTGAGCGATGCTGAAGCATTTGAATTATCCGACGCAGAAAATCGCGGTCAGAAGGACATCTCTGATTACGAGCGTGCTAAAGAATACAGATGGGCTTTGGAGAACCTCTACGACGGGAATGCCTCGCGTATGGCGGACGCCATCCAGATGGATCGATCGCACCTGACGCGCCTGGTAGCACTCACTGAAATGCCAGACATCGTTGTGCGTGCTTATCCGAGTATTCTCGATATCCGTTTGCACCACTGGCGTGAGCTCGGCCCTTTTTTTTCAAGCAAGGAAAAAGCAAAGCAAGAGGCAGTCGAACGAGTGCTTGCTTGTGCCAAATCGATTGTGCAAGCGCGCGAGAGCCACAGCGGCAAGGTACCAACAGATGGCGCTCAGACAGCAGCGCAACTTATTGGTGCCTTAAATAAGAAAACGAGGGGAGGGGACCGTACTCAGATTCTCGAGACGGTTACTGCGAAATCTACAGGGAAAGTCATGCTTACGATTAAGCGAACTACCAGAGGTATGACGTTCGATCTCCCGCGTAGCTCGGGTGCCACTAAAGATGAGGTAGTCGATGCTCTGCGCCGTGCGATCGACGAACATTTAGAGGCGGGAGAATAGAAAATCTGAAGGTTTCTGATTCTGGTGGTTACCCAGAATCAGGAATTTGAGGCAACGACCTTCGCTCTTTTTCGCACAGCTTTCTCCCCCCTGCCAGGAAAACCTCCCCGCCGCTACCCCTTCTCATCCACTACCCACTTCAAAAGTGGCGACGCAAGCGCTCGTCGTCCAGATGCGGGAGCGCTGTGGCAGTTGCCACAAACGATGTTAAAGTTCTAAGCTGGTTGAAAAAAACTATCACTTTGAATCCTCGATCAGTCCTCCTTGCCCTCCTGATTGACGCGCTGGCTAGCCTACCATTAGCACCTAATGATGGTCCGCAGACTCTCCCACCGAAAACTTTGCGGTGACCAGTAAATCTTCATGTGTCAACCATCTTCAAAGTCAATCCCCGGTACGAGCCGTTCCGAGAGTGTCTGAAAATCGTCGATGGATGTAAAGTGGATGATGAGCCGGCCGTGAAGCCGCCGCTGGTCGAAGTCGATCCGTACGGGAAAGCCGCAGCGCTCGGTAAGTATCCTTTCGGTCCGTGCTAAGTCGCTCGATGCGTGTCTAGTAGGTCCTGTTGCCAGGCCTATCCGACCTGCGCTCCCTCCTACCCCCATCCCATCTGGCAGTTCATCGGAATTTAGTTTCTTAAGGGCATCTGCGACGAGTCGTTCCATTTCGCGAACACTGTGCGGTCGCCGACGGGCACGTGCAGGTGTGCCCGGAATAGCCGCGGCCTTGTAAGCCAGCACGCGTGCGCATTCGGGCCATTCAGCGAGCCGTGAGAGGGCTCTTGCCTGTCCGAACGATAAGGAGCCTTGGTCGATCAGATCAAGAACCGGCGTGGGCAGCGTCAACACACGCAGATAGTGAGAACCCTCGGTTCGCGAGAGACCGAAGAGTTCGGCGGCCGCGGTTAACGACCAGTTCTGCTCTTTGCGCAACACTCTGATGGCTCGCCCAATCGCCATTTTCGCCCTACCGCACCAAGGAAGATGTCCTGCGCCTGCTGTCGTGCCTGGGTGTTGCGCTGCATCCTGATGGGCATCCAGCGTCGCCAACAGCTGTGCGAGCTCTTCGTCAACAGGTTTCAATACTCGAGCTGATAAGGTAGCGCAGCGGGCTGCTTGCGCAAGTCGCCAGGTAAACTCCCCGACCAGAAGCTCATATCCACCCAGTGTCCGTGGGCGCACCAACACGCGGTCACGAAGCTCACGGCTCTCCAGCCATACCGCGAGTGTTGATGGATCGGGGGACGGTGCTAGCAAGCGGTAGGGTGAACGATAAATGTGTTCCGTGGGGATCACGAGCACATCTAAGCCCGCTGCGTCGGGGAGATGTGTCACTGATGCTTTTGGAACAGTAGCGCGCATTACTGACACTCAAGCCGCGGCGTGCGAGTTCCGGACGGGTGCACGCCTCGGATGTTGGCTAACCAACGACCGTGCCAGAGTGTGCCATCCGGGTGATCTACATTGGCCGCAAAATTGGAAGGCGAGGGAAGAATTTCGGTTTGGCAAAGACATGAATATTTGCTCTTTAGTGTCATGTGACAACACCGGCATTATAGGTCGAGCGGGATGCTCATGAAGGACGGTATCATCCCGCCATTCCAGATGGCAGCGCTATCGAGCACTCGTCCACGTAAACACCTTTCGAGTCAAGATGCATAGTCTCCAAGGACGTTCACCGAAATGCGCACATTCTCAAAGCCCATTCGGCTGCTTTGTTTGCGGCGTCGCTGCTGCGAGCCGACCAACATCGGCATTTTTCCAGTCTATCAACGCACTGCCAGAATGGTATCTTTGAGTCTCGCGCCAGCCCGGCAGCCAGAGTGCCGGATAATAAATTAGTATTCTTAAGCTTTATCGAGACGCGCCGAGACTCCCTACCACTCAGAACGGTCCAGACGTCGCTGTTGCCGTGCCTTCGGATCTGGCTGATTATGTCGTAGCAATTTCCGAAAAGGGCCTCCTCATGTCGACGTCGTCCGCTATGTCCCCCGATTTCAACCTTGGTGACCTCGCCATCCTCCAGCGCTCGGTGTTCCATCCCGAGTACGACGGTGCCTTGGCGGAGATCGTCGACGCTGAGAAGTGCCGTGGATCGGTGACGCCCTCGGGGCGGCGTCGGCCCGTCCAGGCGCTTTACCGGGTGCGGGTGATCGCGCCGGTTGAGGGCGAGGTCCTTTTCTCGGTTGCCCGTTACCAGCTTCGCCCTTTGGATGGCGTGGCCTTCAGGCGGGCGCTTCCCTGTGCAGAGCCCGAGCGGCATTTGCATCCTGATGGATCGAGGCCGTTGCCGGACAGGCACGGTCAGGGTCCGCGAGCGCAACGCATGGGGATCTGCCAGGTATGAGTCTCCCGTCCAGAATCGCCGAGTTCGGCTGGTTCGGTGCCGGCTGGGCGGTGTTCAAGGGCGGCACCGACGATCCCGATTTCTATCCGCCGATCGACGACAGCGAGGCCCTGCGTAACTGGCTTGCCGGCTTCGGTGCCGCCTGGGTGGAGTGTCCTGAGGGCGACGCAGTGGAGTCGATCCTGAA
>CAISUK010000635.1 GCA_903888645.1 uncultured Pseudomonadota bacterium
TATCGTGGCCTGCGACAACGATCAGGTGGGATCGCTGGAATCTTCATGCTGCGCCTGCACCTGCGCCGCTGCCGGTATATCAGCGGCGATATGCCGGCGATCGCTATCCGCACGTCGAACAGCAGCAGGCACTGCACAACCAGAACTACCGGTACCAGCCCCGCGACCCGGTAGTAAGTCAGCAGAACGAAACGCAACGCCGCCCAACTGCGCCGCCCCCGCCTCAGCGACCCGGGCAGAACCTGCCACCGGACAGGGGTTCTGGCGTGGATACCCAGCGCAGCAAGCTTCCGTGAGCCCTGCAAAGCTCGAGACAATCGGCTTGCGCTGGGCCGCAGAATGATCGCGTAAATTCATCGCAGCCGTAGGAGCTTGGCACGCCGCAATTTGCGCTACTCAACGCTGCTCGGCGTCGGGGTTCTTGATCACGTCGAAGTGAAATTTGCGCGTCAGCTTGCGGCAGGCACGCTTGATTCGTTCTGCGTCACATTGCGCGGCACTCCGACAGTTTGGTAATAATCCCTTTACTTCATGGCTCAACGCTTGTGCATTGAGAAATGCGGCGGGAATATTGGTGTCGCGAGGTCGCGGCGCGGAAGCAATACTTCTCGAGATGAGGCGATCAGGTTCGTACTACCTCTTGTTGTCCTGGCCCCGATCATCCGACCGCTCGCGATCCTTGGCCGGAGCCTGTCCCTGTCCCTCATCTCGTCGCTGTGGCGGCTCGTTGGCCTGCGGTGGGCCTTTACGGCTTTGCGCCTTGGGCTCGGACTGTCGTTGCTGGGCCGCCGGCCTGGAATGCTCGGCTTTCTGCTGAACTGGCGGACGCTCCTGTCGCGGCGCCGCCGCGGCTGGCTTGACCGGTGCGATCTTCTGCACCTCTTCAGTGGCCTTCGGCTTTGCGTCAATTGGCTTACGCTGGGTCACCGGTTGTCTTGGTGGTTGCCGTTCCGGTTGGTCCTTGGTGTTTTCCTTGTGGGGCGACGCCTGGTTCGATGACGGCCGTTCGACATTCTTGCGTCCCTCTGCCGCTAGAGCGTTCCGCGGGGCTGCGACCGGCGCGATCGGTTGGACTGGCGCCCGCGGAGGGTTTGCCGCGTCAATGTATTTGCGGCGAACGATGCAACAATTCGGTAACTTCCCGTTGGCAAGCTGGCTAACAGCCGGGGCCCTTCAGAAATGGTATCGAGAAGTGGCTTGGAGCCAGCAGCAAGCATCGGGCTGGTTGATCGTTCGGATCTGTGCGCCAGCGCACCGACGACTGGCTCCAATCCTCATATTGTCCTCTTGTTCAGGATTACCCTGCGGAGGTCAATATGCATTTGCAATGCAGCGCCAACCTGCTTGATGCAACTGAGCCGATTCTGCTTCGGCCTCGAATATCCCAGGCCGATCCTGCAAAAAAGTTTATGTGGCAATGCCTCATCCTCGCGCTCTTGGCATTCGCCGGCGCTGGGCTGGTCACGGCAGCACCGCTTCTGCCGGCGCTCGTCGAACCCGCCAGCCAGGAGCATCACGTCGGCAAGGTGATCTTCGTCGAACTGGTGACACCCGATCTTGCCGCCGCCAAGAAATTTTATGCGGGATTGTTTGGTTGGACTTTTCGCGAAACCGAGTCAGGCAGGAACAAATATGCTGAGGCATCACTGGACGGCCGCCCAGTTGCCGGCCTGATTCACAAGGAGGTGCCGGCCGGCGAGCAACGACAGCCAGCATGGTTGACCTTCATCGCCGTGCGCGATGTCGACGCCGTAAAATCGGTAGCCCTTGCGCAAGGCGGCAAGGTGTTATTCGGGCCGCATAGCATCCCCAACCGTGGCCGCCAGGCCGTTTTCGCCGATCCGCAGGGCGCCGTCTTTGCGGTCCTGGCGTCCAGCAGCGGCGATCCACCCGACCTGTTGGCCCTGACCGGGGAATGGATCTGGAGTTCTTTGATCACGACCGATCCGGATACCGATGCTGCCTTCTATCAAACGCTATTCGACTACGAAGTCTTCGACATGCCCGATGACGGGGGCAGCCAGCATCTGCTTTTCGCCTCCGACAACTATGCTCGCGCGAGCGCGAATACGCTGCCTGACAATCGCCCCAATGTCCATCCTCATTGGCTCAACTACGTGCATGTCGAAGATGCGGTCGCGACGGCCGCAAAGGTTGTTGCGCTGGGTGGCCGCGTCCTGGTCGAGCCGCGCTTGGATCGCCATGGCGGCAAGGTTGCCGTCGTCGCCGACCTCCAGGGTGCGCGTTTCGGCTTGCTCGAATGGCCGGACAATCAGACCAAAGAGGTGTCCCAATGAATCCATCGCTTGCGCGCTTCTCAGGCCGCTCTGATTACTCGGCGATCGCTTTTGTGATCGGATTTTCGACCTTGATTTTGGCCGGCTGCGTGGTCGCCGGAGGTGGCTACGGATACGACAATGGTGTAGGGGTTGGAGTGGGTCTGGGTTATTACGAACCCTACGGCTCCTATTACAGCGGTTGGGGACCCGGCTACCGAGTGGGTCCGCCCGGAGGCAACTACCATCCAAATCGTGGCGGCGGTCGCCCAACGCCACATGCCTATCGTTCCCCGCCTGGATCGCACGCAGTCCCCTCCATTCCTTCCGGTCGACCGGGCTCGAGAGCACATTGACCAAGCGCCGCGCGAACCGTCAAGCGGCAAGTTGATTCGTTCGCATGCCGCGCCAGGAAGAAGTGCGTTCGACCAAAGCGTTTGAACTCGAGTACATGCATGACCCCCGTTCCGGTCGCACCCACTGCAATCGCCGAGTCAGCGCCACAAGCCATTGTCTTGTCGGGAGCATGGACATCGCGCAGCGTCGCCACGCTGGAAGCACAAATCGCCGGGCTCGCTGCGAATTACAAAGCAGGGATGGTCGTCAGCGGTGCAGCGATCGAGGCGCTCGATACCACGGGTGCCTGGGCGATGCAAAAACTGCTGCGCCAGTTGCGCGGCGGCACTACCGCCGCGAGCGTAGAGAATTTGCGCCCGGAATTCGCTCGGCTGCTGCAATTGGCTGGACAGCGAATGGACGCGCAAATAGAGACTCCGGCGTTGGTGGTTGCAGCCGATTCGTCGCGATTGGCGGGTATCGGCCGGAGCACTCGAGATGCGCTCGAACATACCGTGGCACTGTTCGCCTTCGTCGGCGAATGTGCGGAGGCCTTTGCCGGATGCGCAGCGCACCCGACGCGAATTCGCTGGCGTCCGATTCTCTACAACATCCGCACTGCCGGATTCGACGCACTCCCGATCATCGGGCTGCTGTCATTCCTGCTCGGCATCGTCGTCGCCTATCAAGGCTCCGGCCAGTTGCGGCAATACGCTGCCAACATCTTTGTCGCCGATCTGGTCGGCTTGTCGATGCTGCGCGAGTTCGCACCGCTGATCACCGCCATCATCATTGCCGGCCGTTCGGGTTCCTCGTATGCTGCCCAGATAGGCACCATGGCCGTGACAGAAGAGATCGATGCCATGCGCACCATCGGCATCGCGCCGCTGGAAATGCTGGTCTTGCCGAAAATCATCGCATTGCTGATCGCCCTGCCGCTGTTAACGGTGTTTGCCGACCTGCTCGGCGTGTTTGGCGGCATGCTCATGGCGCGGACCCGGCTGGACGTTGGTTATGTTGAATTCGTGGACCGCTTCGTCAAGAGCATCAGCATCACCGATTTCCTGGTCGGCATCGGCAAGGCACCGGTCTTCGCCGCAATCATCGCCATGGTTGGCTGCTTTCAGGGCTTTCGCACCGAAGGCGGTGCCGACAGCGTTGGCCGGCAAACCACGCGCAGCGTAGTTCAGGCGTCTTTCCTGGTAATCGTTGCCGATGCCCTGTTTTCGATCGCCTTCAGCACCCTCGACCTCTGATATGCAAAATCAATCTCCAGCAAACCCCGCAGTCATTGAGATCAGCAAGGTGACGACGCGTTTTGCCGACCATGTCGTCCATTCCGGCGTCGATCTCAAGGTGCATCGGGCGGAGATATTTGCCTTGGTTGGGGGCAGCGGTTCAGGCAAGTCGACCCTCCTGCGTGAAATGATTCTGCTGCAACGCCCGGACACCGGCTCAATTAAGGTGCTGGGCGTCGACTTGAATCACATTGCCGACCCCGCAGCGCTCTCGCTACGACTGCGTTGGGGCGTGATGTTCCAGCACGGCGGGCTGTTCGGGTCGCTGACAGTCAATGAAAATGTCGGCCTGCCGCTGCGCGAACACACCGGGCTTAACGGTGCGTGGATTAATGAAATTGCCGCCTGGAAAATCGCCATGACGGGCCTCGAGCCAGAGGTCGGCGAAAAGTATCCAGTCGAACTCAGCGGTGGCATGTTGAAGCGGGCTTCTCTGGCCCGTGCACTCGCGCTTGATCCGGAGTTGCTGTTTCTCGACGAACCGACCGCCGGCCTCGACCCCGAGAGCGCTGACGATGTCGATCAACTGATACTGAAGTTGCGTGAGATGTTCGGCCTGACCATCGTCATGATCACGCACGACCTCGATTTGTTGTGGCAGGTTGCCGATCGTGTTGCGGTCCTCGCCGAGGGCAAGGTGCAAGGCATCGGCTCGATGGCGGAGCTATCGCAGTTGGACAATCCCGCCGTCCGCAAATTCTTTGACGGTCCGCGTGGCCGAGCAGCACACGAACAGAAGCAAAACGAGGCGCAAACGCCGGCAAAAAACAGCAGCGGAATCGCGAGGTCGGCATGGAAACAAAAGTGAATTATGCGCTGGTCGGTGCCTTCGTGATCGGCCTCGGCACATTGCTGGTCGCCGGTGTGCTTTGGCTCGCATCTGGCGGTGCGTTCCAGAAGAAATACGACTTGTATTGGGCGATCGAAGATGAATCGGTGGCCGGCCTCAATCTGAATGCACCGGTCAAATACAACGGTGTCGATGTGGGCAAGGTGCAACAGATTCGACTCGACCCGAGCAGCTCGGCGCGCGTCAATCTGCTCTTGGCCATCGAACACGACACACCGATCAAGGAGGGCACCGTCGCGGTTCTGAAAACTCAGGGACTGACCGGTATCGCCTATGTCGAGCTTAGCGGCGGAGCGAACGACTCGCCGTTGCTGCGGGCAACAGCGCCCAATGAATATCCGGTGATTCGCACCAAACCATCGCTCGCCACACGATTGGAGAATGTCCTCTCCACCGCTCTCGCAAAACTGGACAGCACATCGAACAACATCAATGCGATTCTCAGCGACGACAATCGGGCGGCGTTGAAGAGCTCGCTTGCCGACATCGCCACCGTTGCCCGTGCAATCGCCGCGCACAAGGATGCGATTGAGGCTGGCATCGCCAACGGCGCCCGAACGCTTGACAACACATCGCGAGCAACAGCGAATCTGGCACCCGTGATCGATCGCATCGGGCGCAGCGCCGAGGCCATCGAACAAATGGGCAATGAAGTTGCCCGGACCAGCAACACCGCCGGGAAGACCGTCAATTCGGTCGGCGCCGATTTGAAGCGATTCACCGCGGAAGTCCTTCCCGAGTTGGAAAGGCTGCTCGGCGAGCTCGGGATCCTGGCAAACTCGTTGCGCCGTCTCAGCGAACAAACGCAACGCAATCCGGACAGCCTCCTGTTCGGGCGCAAGCCGGTACCGGATGGTCCCGGCGAAACTTCGAAAGAATCGCGAACGCCA